>DXVA01000183.1 GCA_019408975.1 Lentisphaeria bacterium
CTGTATGGAAGCGTAAAATCGCCTGCTGCTTCTTCGGCTCCTTTGTCCCGGTGAATACCGCCGGATTGCGGAGACGGTGTTCTTCACGGCGCACTGCCGCAGCTTCTGCCCCAATGACGGATTCGATGAAATCTTCCGCTTCCCGGCGGGAAATCACATATGCTCTGGGAAGTTTGGCTCCCTTGCGGGCGAGTTCCAGAATCTCTTTCTTCTGGTCTTCCGTCCACGGATCGCGTTTCCGTTCCGCTTCCAGAACTTTAAGGGCGCGTTCTTCGGCAAGACGCTTCGCTTCCGCCTCAGCCTTGCGACACTGCCTCAGCAGCTTTTCCGCTTCGGAGAGACAGATTTGTTCCGGAAGTTTTTCAAGAAAACCTTTCTTCACAAAAACTTCCAGCTCAGATTTCAACTTGCGGAGCTTTGCCTCACAGAGATTCCGGTAAGAGACTTCCGCAGAATCCTTCCAATTGACTATGTCCTCGGGAAGCCCCAGCGGCTCCAGACCGGAAAGCTTCCGCTCATCCTGCGTTTTGCGAAATCCCGTATATTCCTTCCATTCCGGCAACTCGAACTTCTGTTCCCGCGACTTCCACCACGCTTCCCGCATGTTTTTCACTGCGGAAAGTTCCTGTTCCACCGCCTGCCGGCGTTTTTCAAATACTCTCCTGATGTGCGTCTCGACCGAACGTTTTGCCTCACGTTTTGCCACCGTTTTCCAGTTCACCATCCAGTCAGGAATCTGCGCCGGAACTTTGCCGAGACCGCGCAAATGTTCCTGATGCTCCAGATAAGAGATTTCCGTTTCCGTCAATTCGAATTTGCCTCTGCCGAAAAGAGCATGATATTCCCGGCGTTTCGACTCATATTCGCGCCATGCGCAATCGTAGATTTTCCAGAGTTCCGCATTGCGGCTGCGTGGAGCAGGAATTACTTCTTCAAGGACAAACTCCTGTGCCGCTTCAGAAGCCGGAACAGACTTCCTGAAAAACTTTGCGATTCTGCCGAACAGATTTTCGGCTTTCTTCTCCTGTTCCTGAGCATGGTATTGCGCAGCAAGGCGTTCCCGGTATTGCCGCATCTTCCGGACTGTCGCCCTGTCGGAAACAAGACGCTTCAGAGCATCCGCCGTGCGTTTCAGCCGCGTTGCAATCTCCTTGTAAGAGAAATCCGGCAGGATCTTCGCTTTTTGAGCACGGATCTTCTCCGAAAGCGGCAGGATCGCACCGGCCGGAATCTCCCGATCACGGATCAGATCATGAACACTGGTCCGTTCGCCAGTCCGTTTCGCAAGACTTCGCTTCAAATGCTCCTTGTCCGGACAATGAAGCGACATTTCTTTGCGCCCGCGACTCAACGCCACATAGAACGCTTTTCGATCCAGTGATTCCGCCGCGACCACCACGTTTTCCGCCGTCCGCCCCTGCGATTTGTGCGAAGTCGTCACCCACCCGTAATCGAACGCCGCATACTCCTTCGGCATGTCGATCAACTCGCGCACTTTCCCATCCGAATACAACACCTCGATTTTGCCCGGATCGGAACTCACTCGCGCCAATGTCCCGTTGTAAATCTTCTTTTCCTTCAGATTCACACGGAACTGAATCAAATCTCCCTCGCATAACTCGATGGTGCGCAGTTCTCCCACATCAATGAAATCCGAAGCACCTTTTGCAAAAATCCGTTTCCCGTTGTCCAGAACCAACTGCCGGCCTTCGACCGCCTCAATACACGCCACTTCTCCGGCTTTCCCGACGCCTTTCAGGTTCCGGATAAACCCGATCGTCATACCCACTTGAAAATTCGAAGCATCTTTCAACCATGCCTTCGGTTTGTTCCACGATCGGAACACCTCCGCTTCATGCCCACTTCCGCGAATTGCCTGTGCCGCCTTCAACTTTTCGCGAACCGCATCCGTCACCTTATCGCACTCCTCATATGTCGGCGCTACCAGTATCGCACGATTCAGATATTGCCCCTGTTCCGTATACTCCATATACTTCGCCGCCGCTTCCCTCAAATACTCCTGTTTTCCCTCGTGGATGAACTGCTGTTTCTCGAACCGTTCGAACGCCTGTTCAAACTGCCCCATCGCACACTCAAAAATTCCCCGCCGATACTCCTCCTGCTGCTGACGGTGAATCTCCGTCAGACTGAACTTTTGAATCTGCGAATAATCTTCCAACAGCCGGAAGAAATCCCCCGACTCCACCGCTGTATGCTGACGCGCATCCCCAACAAAAAGGACACGGTAATTGTTTCGTCTTGCCAGCTTCAAAATTTCCACGCCTTCCCGCAATGAATTCAAGCCCGATTCATCTATGATCACATACGATTTCGCAGGCGGTTTCTCTTGCGACAACAGAAAAGCGGCAACCGTCTGGCTTCGCTCGAATCCTTCCTGTTGTAGCACATCCACCGCCGAATTCGTCGGTGCAACCAGCACGATATTTTCAATCCCGCCGGAACGCAACCCTTTGCAGAACTCCTGCAAGGTCGAAGTTTTGCCCGCGCCCGCTACGCCGCGAAACAGATTGAACCGATCTTTTGAGCTCAACATCCCGTGGATCAGTTCCGCCTGTTTCGCACGGGACTCATCTCCCGCAAACGCGACAAACTCCGGTGCGATCGCATCGAAAACATTCCGCTGCTGTTCCACGGAATCAATCGCAGAAACTTCACGTTCGATCACTTCCCACGGGGAATAATACGGATTCACATCTTCCCCGCCGAGATTCACCAGCTCCTGAATGGAAGTCAATGCGGACTTCAGTTCCGCGAGTTCCACCGTGCCGAGATTGCGATTCAGAACCTCTGCAAGAAGCTTGTCCCGTTTCAATACACTTTCACGCTCGAACAACTCAGTCATGACCTGACGAATCTCATGAGAAAGCCGTTCCTGATCAAGCAGGAAAGCTCTCTTGCCGCGTGTTTTCGCCGCATGAACTGCTGATGCGAGAGCTTCTTCCTCCTGAGAACTCAGTTGACCAAGCTGATATTCCAGAACGGCCGCTCTGCTGGAGTTCAGCATCTTTGCCGAACGAGTCGAATTCGAGATCGCATTGTTCTCCGAAAGTGTCGGCTTGCGCCCGTGTTCCGCAACGAACCGCGCTTCCGCTTCTTCGATCTGTTTCCGACGTTTTGAGTAGCGTTCCATGATTTCCGTGGATACACATTTCAGATCAAACCATGTAATGTTTCCTTTTCGGTCATACGCAGGGACAATCTCATAACCGAGCTCGCGGCACTGGCGCGCAAGCACATTGTGATACACTTTTCCAGCATAACGGATCGCACGGCACATCTCCAAAGTTTCCAGCGCCTTGAACTTTCCATCATGCGAACGTGTCACATTGCAAACCACATGATGCGTATGCAGCTGAGGATCAAGTTCACGGCTTGTATCGTGTGTGAACTCCGCATAAATCAACTGACCCGTCGTTTCATAATTGTTCGTCCGGACATTCTCGCCGTCACGCACACGAACCGCAGCCAACTTTTCCAGTTCCGCCATAGCTTCGCACGCCGCAGACTGTTGTGCAGACACCAGACGTTCATCGAACAGGCTTATCACCGATACCGATTTCGGCGCCGCAACCTGAAAATCAAAGAACCTCGGACCTTTTTTCATCGTCTTCTGCGTCAACCTCCCGAAAGTTTTCGGATTGATATTTTTCTGAAACAGACTGAACACCTCTCCGGTAACTTCCTCATCATGCAAACCGAATACCTCGGCAAGTTCTCCGCGCCATAACCCGATGATCTTCTCATGCTCCGAATAGTAATCGTTCGAGGACAAATGATTCGCATAGAAACTTTTTCCCGACGCATTGCTCGCACGTATCTTCGTCATGTTGAACATTCATACCTCCGGATTGCATGAATTCAATCTAAACGGGCTGACAAAGCCTTGCAAGCAAAGAAAATCCCATCAAGCGAGCACTTACATAAATGCACGCTTCAACTCAAAAAATCAAAAGTAAAAACGCAATACCCCGTTCGCTGAACGGAAATCTTCCGTTGAGGATTGTTCCGAGAGTTGTTTTTCATTGTTCATTGAAGTATATTTCGGAAAATGCGGAGGAGCTGTGATGGTCAAATTTGATAAAATGGAAGAAGCGTTTTCCTTTGTCAATTCCGCTCCGTATGGAGAACATAGGGCATGGCTTTGCCTTGAAAACGGCGAAATTCTCTGGCTTTCGGAATTTCTTGATGCTGAAGAACAGGGAAATGTAGAAAATCGTCTTGAATATGGCAAATGGATTGAAATTCCTCATAAAAATGATTTGAAAGCGGGAAAAGAAATCGTATTTCAATTTGCAGCGGAAAAATTATCATCAGAAGATTTTCGCAAAGTCGAGCGATTCTTTTCCCATCACGGTGCCTATGGAAACTTCAAAAATCTACTCCATACGCACGGATTGCTTGAAGCATGGTATGAATTTTCTGACAGAAAGGAAAACGAAGCATTGAAACAATGGCTTGCCGATGAGGAAATTCCCTATGAATTGTAAGGAGTCAGCCTTCTGCAATAGAGGCGAGTATTATTGATTCCGGCTTTTTTCTTCATTTGCGTGTTTCTGAAATTCCTTTGGAGTCATTCCTGTATACTGCTGAAAGACACGAAAAAAATATGGCGGACTGGGAAAACCGGAAACCTTTGCCATGGTTGCTACCGACATCTGGTAATTGTTCCGCAACAGCCACTTGGCGTTCTCAATCCGGCGATTGTTCAACAGCTGAATGAAAGTTTTTCCGAATATTTCCCTGACTCTTACCGTGGTGTGCGACTTGGTCCATCCCAGTTTCACCGCAAGCGAGGCAAGTGAAATGTTCCTGCGGAAGTTTCCATTAATATAATCCTGAATGATCTCTTCCGGCGATCGATGAAAATCCTGGTGTGCAGATGCTTTTTCCTCATCTGACAACTGTTTCTCAAAAAGGAGGGAGAGTTCCCGGACCAACATGTTCCAGATTACAGGAAGCTCGGTAAATTCTTGATCGGTCAAATCCCTGAGCTTGAAGTGTAATGGCAAAACAGATTGCCTGGGACAGACAAGTGCATTCGGCGGCAGATCGGCACGAAAGTTGAAGATGCCTCCGAAAATATTGAACCTGTGCATACCGGGAATATCCACCGTTCCGACAATATTCATAGCACCAAACGGGCAGACAGAATAGAATGCAGTGCCTTCTTTCTCACTATGAGCCATACATGCCAGATCATCCCATTTCCGGCACTCGGCAGAATGCTTTTTCTTGCAGAAGCTGCAAAAAGCTGCGAGATGTGTCGTATCCAGATCTGGAAAGTTCGTGCTGAACAGATAATTTCTATCTCCGTCAATAATGCAGATACGACATTGATAGGTCTGTTCAATCATTCTCATCAACAGATAAATCTCTTCTCTTGTCAGCATAAAATCTCTTTTCCATACCGGATATGTTTTCTGTTCCTTGATTTATTATACCACACTTCTGAAAAAAAAACAGAGAAAATACAAATATCTATAAAAAAGATATTAAAATCAATATATCAGATATTGTTTTTTCATCAGTTTTTTCATATAATATAATAGATATAAAAATTATGATAACCATCTTGCAGGAGCATAAAACATGCAATTCGACGGCGAACCATCTCTTCACAGAGCGGGAAAACTGAGATACAAAAACAGCCATGAATTGGACTCTTCCCATTTCGGCATAGGATTTGAGTGTCTGGATCGCGAGATGTGGGATCAGGAGCAGGCATGGCCTGTCATCGACCAGCTTGGAGCCAAGTGGGCACGCTGCCAGACCGGTTGGGCACGAACGGAACAGAAACGGGGAATTTATGATTTCTCCTGGTTGGATTATACCGTCGACAAGTTGTTGGAACACGGTGTCAATCCATGGTTCTGTGTTTGTTTCGGAAATCCGATTTATACGCCGGAAATGAAAATTGCCAAACCAAACGGAATCAGTGAAATAGAAAAAACACCTTACCATGGTGTCGGTTTCCCTCCGATTCATACAGCGGAGGAGCGAACCGCATGGAAAAATTTCATCCAGGCCCTTGCCGGACATTTCAGGAATCGCGTTACTTATTATGAAATCTGGAACGAACCGGATCTTCTTTCCTTCTGGAGGTGCCTGCCGGATGCGGCGGCTTACACTGAGTTTGTAAAACTGACAGCAAAAGCAATCAGAGAGATTGATCCGCATGCAAAAATCATCGGTGGTTCCATTGCCTGGGGCATGACGGTGTGGAGCCTGCGCTGGATGGAGGAATGTTTCAAAGCGGGAATGGGAGAGTACATTGATGTCCTCTCCTATCATGGCTATAAAGGAGTCCCCGAACGGCACAGCGATCAGGAGATTGCGGCTTTCAAACATCTTCTGAACCGGTATAAGTCCGGGCTTCCCTATTGGCAGGGAGAGGCCGGAATGCAGTCCCATGTCCCGGAGAGGGCTGTCGGGGCGGCGGCTCTGTCCACAATGAAATCATCGGAAAGCATTCAGGCGAGAATGCTGTTACGCCGTTTTCTTCTGGAGATGAGTAACGGCTGTTCCATGACCTCCTGGTTTCATATCGCAGATTTTGCGCATTATGCGGATTGCAGGGAAACCTTCCATTATGGCTTGATCCGTCTTGAGGATGGTTCTCCCAAGCCGGCCTTCCGGGCATATCAGGCGCTGGCAACGGTTTTGAGCGATCCCGTTGAAGCCGCAAACGGCCGGACTGCGGTTCACATGAGCCCGCGGGCCCGGACGGATACCGCGTATGATCCGCGCAATACAAAAGCTCATACCTGGCAGGCTGGTTTTATCAAAAACAATATTCCGATTCAGGCATGGTGGATACCGGAATCGGTGGAATGTGAGCCGGAATGGCAGAGTGCGGAGATGAATCTATGGATGGAATCCGGTCTGAAACTGGACGATCCGGTACTGATTGATCCGATGACCGGCGACGTTTATAGAGTGGAGATGAGCATTGACCGTCGTGCCTGCGGAGAGTCCTGGATGTTCGGCAATCCGGGCTCCGAGGGACTCCGGGTTTTTCAAGTGCCGCTTTCCAACTCGCCGCTTCTGTTGACGGACAGTTCGCTGGTTGAGTTAAACTGACTAGAGGGCGGAAGAAAAGTCTTTGGGAAGTCTTTCTCTGAATTTACAGAAAGATATTTTTATAAAAATAAAAAGAATCATGGGAGAGTTTGAAGATGGTGAAGAGTAGATTTACCGGAATGGAAAAAAGTTCTCTTGTATGCAATAGATTCACTATTATAGAGTTGCTCATCGTGATTGCAATTATTGCGATTTTAGCGGCAATGCTGCTTCCGGCACTGAATTCCGCTCGCAGAAAAGCGCAGATGATTTCCTGCAGAGGTAATCTGAAGCAGATCGGACAGGCTTTTTCCATGTATGCCGGAGAAAACAAGGATCATTATCCGGTCGGGACTTATGATGTTGGCTTTACAGCCTTGAATTCATGGGTGGTCAGCGTGAAAGAGCAGCTTCACATACGGGGGGATATTCCCCGAAACAGCGCTTTCGCATGTCCGACCCAGCTCCCGTTTCATCCCAACAAGGTTTACAGTGAGAATAACATCTCATATGGGGTTTACTATCAGACACAAGCGCCGTTTGCATGGGGAAAGGATTTCAACACATATCCGGGATGCAAAGCGGGATCGGTGAAAATGCCTTCAAGGATTATCGGAGCCGCAGATTCCAGAAGTGGAAATACCGGCAATCAGAGATACCTGGGGCGTTTTGAGCTCTCCAGTACTTACTATGTTTCTCTCCGTCATGCAAGAAAGGCAAATGCTGTTTTTCTGGATGGACATGTTGCCAACATTTCACTGTTTGATTCTTGCCTTAGACTGCGTCCCGGAATTCCTTGGACCTATGATGGAGTCAACGAAAATCCGACATCGGGCCCGGTATATGATTACTGGCCTTATCATTGAACTCGCATAGCATAAAAAATATTCAATAACTCATTATAGGAGACATCAAAAATGAAATTTCTATTCAGTGCAGCCTTTTTCTGCATTGCCATCGGAGTGACGGCGGCCCCAGTCCTCGACAATCCAGCCTTGAACAAGGTGCGTTTCCAAACAGCACCGAAGCATGCTCCACTGCAATTTGTAAAAAACGGAAAGGCGGATTTCATCATAGCGTATGATAAGAACGCGGAGTCCCATCTTTCCCATCCTGCCTGGAAAAGCATTGAACCCGCAGTGAAAATTCTTCAGGAAAACATTGCAAAGACAACCGGGACGGCACCTGAAGCCGTCGACATTTCCGAGGCAAAGCGGAAGAGTTCCAAATACCTCCTTCTTGTCGGTGAAAGCGCCTTAACGAAAGAGCTCGGTATCAAGGCTGCCGATCTTCCGCAGGAAGGTTTCATCGTGAAAAGCTTTCCCGGCGGAGTTGCAATCGTCGGAAATGACTCGTCGATCGACAGAACATTCAATTCAAAGGGGCCGCTCTATATGAAAGGTGCCCGGCGGGCGACCTTATGGGGCGCTTATGATTTTCTGGAACGCTTTTTCGAATGCCGTTTTTATTCCATTGGGTTCAATACCTCGCCCCTTGGGGCGACTTTAAAAAAGGT
>DXVA01000184.1:0-6093 GCA_019408975.1 Lentisphaeria bacterium
CGCCGGAGCAATTTTTTAAGATGTCAAACGTGTCCGGCGGAGACAACCTGCCCTCATGCTCCTGCACTCAAGGCACGCCATTCCCGTCATTTCCAGTTGATGAAAGGAACAAAACCGCTTCTGGAAATATTGATCAATCCGATCTGGATGCAGTCCGCCGTCGTGTGGTTGACCAGCCCGAACTGGATGCCGCCGCTTTTTTCAGTCATATTGGCGATCCCAAGCTGAAACGCATCTTCGGATTTGTTCGTGATGTAATTGAAAATTCCGGTCTGCAATCCCGTGATGTCTTTTGACCGGTTCACAATGCCGAGCTGCCAGCCGTTGACATTCTGCGCCTGATTGCCGATCAGCGCCATCTGCATACCGTTCATATTGCTCTCGTTCAGCATCAGGCTGAGTTGAAGCCCGTTGCAGAGCATTGCGTCACCGTAGGTCGAGACAGAAATCCCGTTGATCACGGAATTCTTATTGTTCTCAATGAAATACGCACAATGAATTCCGTAGAAATCGGTATCCGGCATCGGCCCCATGAGAGAAATCCCGATCCACTCCTCACGCC
Source organism: Lentisphaeria bacterium (assembly GCA_019408975.1). GTDB lineage: Bacteria > Verrucomicrobiota > Lentisphaeria > Victivallales > UBA1829 > UBA11452. The sequence goes on from DXVA01000184.1 coordinate 563, forward strand.
CGTTCTTATCCGAAGACACGACCGGCGCCGCAAGCCGTATGACCGGCGGCATCCGGATATATTTTTCCACGTCCTGTTCGAGTGAATCCGCATGAGTCTGCATAAAAAGCAGAGCGATCCCCGCAACGGCAAGCCATGTCAGTTTTTTCATGATTTTTCTCCTCCTGGATTTATTTACGAATTATTTGACGGTTGTTTTTCTTTTTTCATCCTGCACTCCTGATAATAATGCAGCAGCTGCGGCAGGATGATGAACGTCAGCATTCCGCATGTCAGGAACAGAAGATACAGAACCGTTTTCAGCGCGCCCTCGCTGCGGATGCTCTGCGGCGGGATGAACCCCATCGTCATGGAAAGCACCGAAGTCAGGAAACCGAGCCCTGCGACAATCCACATGCCCGGCTTGCCGCAGGGAACGGAGTAAGGGCGCGGCGTGTCCGGCTGGGAATACCGGAGACGGATCGCGGCGGAAAACATGAACATATACATGATCATATAGAGCTGCGCGGAAAGCGCCATCATGACCCAGAATGCGCCGCTGATCGTCGGCATGAAGAAAATCACCAGCCCGATCACCGTCGTAATCAGCGCCTGAAGCATCAGAATCGGAACCGGAATGCCGTATTTGTTGCGCCTCTGCCAGAACTCCGGCAGATACCCTTCCCGCGCGACCTGAAGCAGCCCTCTGGACGGACCGAGCGTCCATGTGATGATCGTGGTCAGAGCCCCCCAGATCAGGAACACGCACATGACAGGCGTCATCCAGCGGATTCCCATGGAGGTGAACATCTGATCAAACGCCTCCGCCGCACCCGATGCCATGCTCAGGCGTCCCGGCGGGACAATCAGCGAAATGGAGAGCGAGCCCGCAATGCTCAAAAAGATGATGATGATGGAAGAGATCAGAATCGCTTTCGGGAAGTTCTTCTGCGGGTTGTCCACGTCCGTGACATGCACCGCCGGCATATCGATTCCGGCAATCGCGACCATCATCCCGGCGAGAAGCATCCACTGTGTCAGGTTGTTCAGTTCCGGGAGCACCGCTTTGGGCGTAAACGGAATCGCGGGAGCATGTCCGCCGAAAAGATAAAGCGCGGCAAGCAGGATGATCGCCGCCGTCGGAATGATCGTTCCGAAAATCGCCCCGATACTGCTCAGAATCGCATAAAGTCTGATGCCGCGGAAATTCAGGATCGTGCATCCCCACATGACTGCCGCCAGAGTCAGAAAGACAAACCACCGGTTCGTGGCAAGTTCCGGTTTGAAAATATAGGCGAGCGTCGTAGCGACGAACGTCAGGACCGTGGCATACCACGGCAGGCTGTTCAGCCACTGCATGCAGACGGCGACAAATCCCCACTTCGCCCCGAACGCCTCTTTCACCCAGAGATACATTCCGCCGTCCTTCGGCCATGCCGCCGCCAGCTCCGCAGAGACAAGCGCCGTCGGAATGAAGAAGCAGATGGAAGCCGCCGTGATGTAGAAAATGATTGCATAGCCATATTCGGCCTGTTCCGGAAAATTTACGATGGACAAGACTGCGGCAATATTCAGCATCGACAGCGTGAATACGCCCATTTTACTACTGCTTTTAGAAAATACCGACATATTGACCCCCCAATCGTTATGCTGGTTGTTTTGTAAGCTACACCCCCTTCCCGGAAAATGCAAGCCCTTTTGGAGTTTTTGATATTGAATTGTTTCAAATTTTCCCCCATGCTCCGCAATAGAACAGCCTCCATCGAAAAAATCAGGAAAATAATTAGATATTTCTAAATTATCTGCTTGACTTCCTTGATAATGCTTATACATTAATACCGCAAAAAATCAAAACCAGACATACGGTCTGGATTTTTTCAAAACAGAGTAATTAGTTTAACCTAATTAATTTATTCAAACAATAAGGAGATCAGAATTATGAAACGTGCAGCTTCTCCGAGTTGCAATAGAGCGGATTTCACCTTGATAGAGCTCCTGGTCGTTGTAGCGATCATCGCCATTCTGGCGGGAATGCTGATGCCGGCATTGAGCGGTGCAAAGGCACGAGCCGTGTCCATCTCGTGCACCTCAAGACTGAAACAGATCGGAACAGCGGATTCGTTCTATCAGAGTGACTACGGGTATTTCTGCCCGATGAGCCACGGCATGAGTCCGGGAATGACTCCATCTGCAGATGGTATTTTCCGAACATGGTTTGGGGCAGGATCTCCCTCCAGCGGTTTTGATTACACGCAGGATGGATATTTATCCGCCTATCTGAAAAAGGTTGGACAGGATGCAAAAATGCAAACTCAAAGAACAACCAACATATTCTTCTGCCCTGATTCCTCCATAGAAAAACTTATGCTTCTCAAAGGTAATGATATTACAAATGCTTCTGGAAGTGGTTATGGTGCCAATTCTTCATTGCATGGATGGGTTGTCGGCTTCTCTATGGGAGGAATGTCTGTAAATTCTCCAATGGTCAAAGCAGGGAAAGTAAAAAGACCTTCTTCGCTTGTCAGTTTTGGTGATTCAGCAGGAAAGTCAATGTCTGCCGGAGCTATTTCAAGCAGTGATGTCATTTTACTTCATTTAATTGATAATTGCCAGACTTGTTTCCGCCATAGCAGTAAATCAGCCAATATAGCTTGGGCAGACGGTCATGTTTCCAATGAAAAGCCCGCCTACATCGGAGTCAGTTCCAGTGATTCCGGTCGTCTTGCATACAATATCGGAGGGCTTGATCCATTTGATGGAGAGACCAATACCTCCAAATCATTTGCAGTGGATTATGAAGAAAATAAAGACAACAATTAATCATTGAAAGGAATACGAATAATGAAGTGGAAAGTAATTGTTCCAATCTTCTTGATGGGCGCTGGATTCGTCGTATGGGCAAATTTGGGCAAGGAAGATAATTCGAAGTACATCGTTAGAGAAACTGAAGTGCAAACTGCAAAGCAACCTGAACTGAAAAAAGTAGTCAGAGCAACTCTTGACCTGCACAAAAAGAAAAAAAAGAAAACTTTGGAATGTATCTTTGCAGTAACTCCTCAGGAACGTGCTATCATGCGGGAAATTAACGGCAGTGACCCGCTCAGGGAAAGTCTGGAAGTTCTCGACAAGCATTCCGCTTCATTAAACTTGAATGACATGCAGTATCTGCAACTTGCGCAGAAACAGAACTGCTACCGCGTAATCGCAAAATCCGCCGATGAGACACAGGTATGCTTTTCTCTCCGCAAGTCCAAATCCGGATATAAAATCGTGAGCATCGCGGAACTTTAATTCATATTTCAACAGTGCGGCATCTTCAGGTGCCGCATTCTTTTTTCAACAAATAAAGTCCTTTGGAGGAGGACAGCTTCATGCAGAAAAGAAACAAAATACGGCTCGCAGTCCTGTTTGCGGCAGCGGTTCTGGTCTGCCTAGGAATATGGGGATATCTGAAATACGCTTCGCCGACAAAAATCGCATTTGTAAATTATCCGGAATACGTGCTCGCCGAAGAACTCGACCAGCCCATCAATCCGGCGATTGAAGTCTCCGTCCTGCCCTGGGGACCGGATTCCGGCGAGGAACTGCGCAACTACGATGCAATCCTTTTTTTCGGCATGGGCACCAACATCTCCGAACGCCAGCGGGCACTTCTCGATTCGTTGAAAAAACCGATCTACCTGACCTCGACGCCAAACAATGAAACCGCCGGAAACACCATGACGCCTGAACAGCGGAAAGTCCTTGCCGACTACATGCGCAACGGCGGCAAGGACAATTTCCGCAGTATGCTGAACTATATCCGGCGCGAACTGGACGGCAAGCGCCTGCGGGTGGACAGGATCGACCCCGTCAAAATCGTGCCGCGCACCGTGTTTTTCCATATCGACGAAAAAGCCGGATTCATGACCTACAAGGAATATCTGGACTACTACAAGTCGATCGGGCGTTACCATCCGGAATCCTCCACGGTTCTGCTCTACTCCGGCAACGGCGGCGGCGATCTCGGCAGACTCATCGAAGCGCTTGAGAAACGCAAACTCAATGTCGTGGCAATCAACGGCATGGGACGCCTGACCGAAATGATCGAAGAAGCCAGACCGGATCTCATCATTTACCAGCCTCACGGAAGGCTCGGTTCGCGCGACCCGGAGGGAGCGGTTAAGATTCTCGCAAAATACAACATCCCCCTGCTCTGCCCGATCAAGAGCGACCAGCCTTACGATATCTATCTCAAAGACCAGCGCGGCATGGACGGCGGTATGCTGAGCCAGAGCGTGACCATGCCGGAAATCGACGGAGCAGTCGCGCCTTTTGTGCTCTCCGCACTCTTCCGCAATGAACGCGGACTGCTTGCCTACAAGGCGATTCCTGACCGCGTCGAGCGGTTTGCCGAACTCGTCCGCAAGATTACGGCGATACGCCGCAAGAAAAACGCCGACAAGAAAGTGGCAGTCATTTACTATAAGGGACACGGTAAGAACGCCCTGACCGCCGGGGGAATCGAGGTCGGCGACTCTCTGCTGAATCTTCTGCGGCATCTGCAGAAAGCCGGGTTCAACACCGGAAACCTGCCCGAATCTTCCGAAGAACTCCTCCGCCGGATTCAGGACAACGCCGCCGTCTTCGGAGCCTATGCGAAAGGCGCGGTGCAGAAATTCATGGAAAAAGCGAAGATGGAGAAAATCTCGCGTGAGGAATATGAAGAGTGGATTCGGAAAAGCATGCCCGCCGATCTTTATGAAACCGTAACGGCGCGTTACGGAGAATTCCCCGGCAGGACTTTCAATACACCGGACGGCAAGCTTGCGCTCGGAATGCTCCGGTTCGGCAATATTGTGCTGATGCCGCAGTCCATTTCCGGCGAAGGTGAAGACACGGACAAGGTAGTGCATGGAGTGAAGATGGCTCCGCCGCACCCCTATATCGCAACCTATCTCTGGATTCGCCACAAATTCAATGCCGATGCGTTGATTCATTTCGGCACGCACGGCAGTCTCGAATTCACCCCGTGGAAACAGGTTGCGCTCTCCAGCTATGACTGGCCGGATGTGCTCATCGGCGAAATGCCGCATTATTATCTCTACATGATGAACGACATGGGCGAGGCGCAGATCGCCAAACGCCGCAGTTACGCCGCGCTCATCAGCCACCTGACCGCGCCGTTCATGTATGCCGACGGCTACGGTGCAGTCCGCGAGCTCGACCGCAAGATCGAAATGCGTGCACTGGTCGAGGACGCGCGGCTCAAGGAGGAATACGGCAAGTCGATCATCGAACTGGCAAAAAAGGAAAAATTCGACCACGAGCTCAAGTTCAGCCCGGATTTCGCCGCCGGCAGACTCAATGAAGCCGATCTCGAACTACTGCACAATTACCTGCACGACCTTCAAGGCGAAAAAATCAACCGCGGGCTCTATGTGCTCGGACGCTCCTACACCAGTGCCGAAGCGGAAGAAACCGCAAAACTCATGACCGTGGACATGGTCGCCTACGATATGTTCAAGGCGGACGTCGAAGCCGGAAAGGTCGACAGGAAGAAACGCTCCGAC
>DXVA01000184.1:6103-8559 GCA_019408975.1 Lentisphaeria bacterium
CCGACAGTTTCTTCTACCAAAACAACTATCTGAAACCGGCGGGCGAACGGATCGATCGTGCCTTTGCCGACGTCCGCAGCGGGAAACGGCTGCTACCCTCCGTCCGAATCGCACAGGAAAAGGCGAAGAAAGCGGCGGCGGCGAAAACAAAGCCGGGCCCTCCCGCCATGTCCCAGGCAGACAGGATGCCGATAGGCATGGGGATGGGTGGACGCCGCACCTCCGATGAAAACCCGCTCAAGAAATTTGCACCGGAACTGCGGGCTGTGGAGGCGTATGAGAATCTGCTGAAATCAACCCCGGCGGAACTTGATGCGTTCGTAAATGCGCTTTCCGGCGGTTACATCTATCCATCGCCGGGCAATGACCCGATCGGCAATCCGGAAGCCGTTCCGACCGGGCGCAATCTCTACGGCATCGACCCAGAACGCACCCCGACGCCGGAAAGTTTCGCAGTAGGCAAACAGCTTGCCGAGGAACTGATCGCTCAGAAACGCAAATCGACCGGAAAATATCCGAAGAAGGTTTCATTCACGGTCTGGGGCGGCGAATTCATCAATACCCACGGTTCGGATATCGGTGAAATTTTCTGCCTGCTCGGGGTCGAACCCGTCTGGGATGCGCGCGGCAGAGTGCAGGATGTCCGCCTGATCCCGCTTTCGGAACTCGGTCGACCGCGCATTGACGTCGTCGTGCAGACTTCGGTTCAGTTCCGGGGCGCGGCAACCAGCAGGATGCGCCTGATCGACCGTGCCGTGAGACTCGCCGCATCGGACCCGTCCACAGATCATGAAAACTATGTCGCGGAAGGCAATGTCGCAGCAACGAAAGCGCTGATCAAAAGCGGTTTTTCTCCGGAGGAGGCGAAGAAACTCGCAAACGCCAGAATCTTCGGCGGTGGAAACGGCGAGGACAACGGTCCCGGAGTCGGGCAGATGGCGCAGTCCGGCGACAAATGGGAAGACCCTGCGGCGGTAGCGGAAGCGTTCATCCGCAGCCGCGGCACTCTTTACACAGAAGAAAACTGGGGCGTAAATATCCCCGGAGTCTACCGCGCCGCACTTCAGAATACGGATACCGTCGTCCAGTCGCGGTCGTCAAGTGCATGGGGCCCGCTCTCGCTCGACCATGTCTATGAATTCACCGGGGGTGCAAACCTCGCAATCCGCCATATTACAGGAAAGGAGCCGGAAGTTTATTTCAACGATCTCCGCACCCCGGGACAGGCGAAAGTCCAGACCGGCGCCCAGGCGGTCATGTCCGAAGCCCGGACCACCGTGCTGAACCCGAAATACATCAGGGAAATGATGGAGGAGGGCCCCACCGGGGCAAACACCTTTGCCGCCTACTTCAGCAACACTTACGGATGGGAAGTCACCAAACCGGACATGATTCAGGATTATCTCTGGGAAGAGTATAAAAAGGTCTATGTCGATGACAGCCTGAAACTGGGCGTGAAGGAGTATTTTGAGAAGAAAAATCCGTATGCCTATCAGGAAATGACGGCAATCATGCTGGAAACAATCCGGAAGGGCTACTGGAAAGCTGATGAAGCGACCGTCAGGCAGATTGCGGCGCTCCATGCGGAACTGATCCAGAAGCATACTCCGGGATGCAGCGGATTCGTCTGCAACAATGCAAAGCTCAAGGACATGATCGCAGACAAACTGTCCGACGATCCGCAGGCTGCCGCCGCCTACAAGGAAGCGATCAGGCAGATACGCGAAGCACCCGCAAAAAGCGAAAAGGTCGAAGGACAGGTGTTGAAGGAACAGCGCATGAACCCCGTTCCGCAGGCACAGGCGAAAAACAATGCCGCCGTCAGGCAGATCGTGATCGGGGCGATCATTCTTCTCGCAATCCTTGCCGTCTTTGCGGGAAGCCGCCGCAGAAAACAGAAATAACTTTCCGGCATCGGGGAAAGCCCCGGTGTTTTTACACGGAAGCAAAAAAATACCGCACGCCCTGACGGATGTGCGGTATTTTTCCTGACGGAGAATATTTCACTTTTTCGCAGCTTCCCTGCATCTCTCAAGAAGCTTCTCGAACCGTTTGCCATATTCGATGTAACTTGAATACATGATTTTCCGGCGGGCATCCGGATCATCGGATTTCGACTGTGCATGGAACACCGATGCCACATGCGGCTCCATGGAAAAGCCGCCGTCATAACCGCGCCGGATCAGGTCCGTGACGATACGTTCCACATCGCCCTGCCCGTCGCCCGCCCAGCAGTAGACCTGTTTGACCGAGCCGTCTTCCAGCACTTCGCAGTTTGCATCTTTGATGTGAACGTAAGTGACGAACTCGCGCACATTGGAATAAAACTCCCAGCTGCTTTGAAGCTTGTAGGGTTTCGGTCCGAGGCGGCTGAAGTTGAAGGTCGGGTTGCCGGTGTCGAAAATCAGCTTGAAGTTGTCGGAATTGATGTTGTCCAGCAGGCGCAGGGTGTGATG
>DXVA01000185.1 GCA_019408975.1 Lentisphaeria bacterium
CGTCCTACCGCGCGGAACGTGCCTACTGGTACGGCGTAATGAAGGCGTCGAACCTCGGAATCAGCGGCTCCAAAGCCTGCGACGCATGGCTCGACGCATATGAAAGGAGGATGCGGAAATGACACTGTCGATAGAAGCTGTCATGAGTACATTGACTGTGGCTGTTCTTGCCTCGATCGGAGCTTATGTCGGGACAATACGATGGATTGCGAAGATCGATAAGAACAAAGTCAGCCATGACGTCTGCTCGCGGCATCGCATGAATTGCCCATGCCTTTCAGATATTGAGGAACTGAAAGGCATGGTAGGTTATAAAAAAAGGAGAAAGAGAAGATGAAATATGCTTTCCTGACTGTGATTTTTCTTCTGCTTTTGTGTCTGAACGCCTGTTCCACAACGATCAATAATTACGGCAATGACAATAAACTGGAACTTTCTCCGGCACGGAATCTTTATCCCGATATCTCTGTGATGAACGGACTGTCGGTGATTCCACGGAGTGAGGAAACTGTGGAAGAAAAATAAAACTGCAGCACAGGGGACGGACCGGATTTTCATAATGAATCCGCTCCGTCCTTTTTTTGTATGGAAATGATATGGTATCGGGATGATTCCGGCGTGAATTTTTTCATATTGAAAATCCGATGCCGTATGGTATATTGGCGAATGCCATCATACCGGAATAATGACAGGAGACAGGATTAAGATGTTGAAGACCGTTATTTTCGATTTTGACGGAACCGTATGCAATACCCTCCCGCTTTGCATCGCCGCTTTCAGAAAATCCATCGAACCGCTGGCAGGCAGACATTTTTCCGATCAGGAGATCACTGCGACATTCGGCCCGAGTGAGGAAGGAACGATCCGGGCATTGATCCCGGAATTCTATGAACAGGGAGTTGCCGATTACCTGAAATATTATCGTGATCTTCATGCAATGTGCCCTGCGCCGTTTGACGGAATTCCGGAGCTGCTTCGGGAGCTGCGGCGGAAACATGTGATTACTGCGCTTGTCACCGGCAAGGGACGCAGGAGCTGTGATATCTCGCTGGCGTATTACGGAATTGGTGAACTGTTCGATATCGTGGAGACGGGGTCTCCTTTCGGACCGAACAAACCGGAGAGAATCCGTAGTGTCCTCAGGCAGTTTCGGCTGAAAGAGGAGGATGCCGTATATGTCGGTGACGCTCCCAGTGACATTCAGTCTGCAAGAACGGCAGGCATACCGGTGATTTCCGCCGCATGGGCTTCTACCGCGGAGCCGGAGGCTTTGTTGAGTCTGAAGCCGGATCGGATTTTTTATTCCGTTGCGGATTTCAGGAATTATCTGGAGTCGCAGACGCATGGCATAAAATAATTCAAAAATTAAACTATTTCAGGATTTGGATTTGCAAAAGCCGCAGTTTGCGTGTAGAGTCCTCTTTTCAGTAATAGAATGAATGAAGGACTCTTTGAAAGATGGATTCGGATAATTCTTTCCCGGAGAAGCCGGACTTCGGCAGGACATGGAAGAAAAATCTTACCATGGTCTGGATCGCACAGTTTTTTTCACAAATCGGTTTTGCTTTCGGGCTTCCGTTTGCACCGTTCTACATGCAGGAAATGGGGGTGACGCGCGGCAATATTGATTTCTGGGTCGCGCTGTTCGGGGCAGGGACCCCGCTGACGATGATGCTGTTTGCCCCTGTCTGGGGGGCGCTTGCCGATAAATACGGACGGCGTAAAATGCTTTTGCGCTCTTATCTCGGCGGTGTGCTTGTCCTTGGTTTGATGGGAGTGGTTCATGCTCCGGTTTACCTGATTCTTCTGCGCCTGGTACAAGGCGCGTTATGCGGATCGGTTTCCGCTGCGCAGACTCTTGTCGCCACGCATACGCCGGAGGAGCACAGCGGTTTTGCGCTTGGTTCTCTGAACAGCGCGGTGTTTTCCGGCGCTTTGACCGGCGCTTTCATCGGAGGTTTCGCCGCGGAATACTTCGGCTACCGGACCGCTTTCCTCATCTCCGGTTTTCTGATGCTGATTCCGTTTCTGCTGGTATTGTTCGGCGTGCATGAATATTTCGTCCCTCTGCTCCACAATCATCGCGGTTTTTTCAGTTCGATCACTCCCAAAAAAAGACATCTCGCACTGGCACTTCCGCTTCTGTTTCTCATGGGTGCCGTGATGTTTGCGCGGCAGTTCGACTCGTCCTTTATTCCATTGTTCGTTCAGGATATCAACGGCGGAATCGACGGCGCGTCCGCATGGACGGGCGCACTGCAGGCGTTCTGCGGGATTGCCGGCGTGCTTTCCGGTTTTCTGCTGGGGTATCTGGCGGACCGGCATCCTCCGGGCGTAATCGCGATTTATTCCGCATTGATTACGGGGGGATTCATGTTCAGCCTGACTTTTGTGCACAGCATGTTTTTCCTGTTCAGCGCCCGTTTTGCAATGATTTTCGCCAGCAGCGGGCTTGATCCCGCGCTTCAGATCTGGCTGTGCCGCAAGACGATTCCGCAGACACGCGGACTGATTTTCGGCTGGGCTGCTTCCGCACGTTCTTTCGGGTGGTTCATGGCGCCGCTGGCGGGAGGGATTGTTACAAAATATCTCGGTATCCGCTGGCTGTTTGTGGTCGGCCCGGTCTTTTTCATCCTGATCATGTTTCTGATCATGCGCGTCATGAAGCGTTTTTCAGATTTCCGCGAGGAGGAGACGTAATTTCCTTCAAGATGGAATAATGCCCGGCAGATACCTGCCCTGACATATCTCTTACAAGCCTCCAACATATGCGGAGGCTTTTTTTGTTGTATTTAACAGAACTCTAACACTTCCTTAATTTCCGCTGAATTCTGCACTTGTATATTGTTAGAAAAGAAACAGTGAAGAAGTTAACTGAACTTTAATAATTGCTTCACGGGGAGCTAATCAACGGGTGTTATCTTATTGGGTATCGACGGCGGAAATGCCGGAACCCAAACAAAGAAACAAAGGAGTTTCTATGAACGACAAATGGTTTCGAGTCAGTCTCGGCGGTGCCTGCGGACTGCTGTGCGCAATGGATGCGGCAGCTTTCGATCCCGCTTCTGAAACGAAAGAACCCGCACCGGACAAAGTCCAGAAAATCAGATTCAAAGAGGACGATGCCCAGAATTACATGGTCAGCAAAGTTTACGACCTCAAACATCTCAAGGCGAACGACCTGGTGCCGTTTGTCCTCGGCGCCGTGAAGCGATACGCCTCCAACTCCACAGTTGACCGGATCAATTATACTTCAACCAAACAGATGATCGTCGTCACCACCGGCGTCAGGATGATGCCCTATGTGGATGACATGATCGCCAAGCTGGACCGGCCTTCCGCCAAACGCGGCCCTTTCGGTTCCCTTCTCGACGGAACCGGCATTCAACGCTATGTCTATACTCCGAAATTCCGTTCCAGTCAGGAGATTGTGGACCTCATGATCTCCACCGGAATCCCTTCCAATGCGACGAGCGACCGGAAACAGGATGCGGTTGTCAAATATGATGAAGCCACAAACCTGATCTACTGGAAAGACTCCGAACGCAAAAGCAGCGACCTGATCAAATATATCGGATGGCTCGACCGCCCGCTTCCGCAGGTGAACCTGACATTCCATGTTTATGAAATCCGTGAAAGCACGATGCGCGATCTCGGCGTCGATTACCTTGCATGGAAAAACGGGCCCGGAATGGATCTCATGGCAGCAGGGTTCAACCTGACGAGCCTGAAGCTGAATGAGGCGCTGATCCAGAAGCTGCTTCAGGTCGCCCCCTCTGCGGCTGGTGCGTTCTCCTATTCCTACGGCGGTTTTTTCGTCGCTCCGGCATTTGATATGAGCTTCATCCGTCTCCTTCAGCAGAACGGCAAGGCGACGCTTGCGAGCAGCGGCAGCCTCACGATCACCAACAACGAAGGCGGAAGCTACGAGCTCGCATTCTCGCCGGAATATCAGAACCTCGTAAAGGACGGCGAGGAAAACGACAAGACATTCATCCGTTCCTCCAGGCCGGAATTTGCCGTTACGGTCTCCAACCCGGTGATCTGCTTTAACTCCGTCAAAGCGGACAAGAACGGGCTTCTTCCCTTTACGAAAGAGGATTACAGCAAAAAGTTCGGCGGCAATGTCAACTTCAATTACCTGCTGAATTCCTCGCAAGTCGTCGAGCGCAACAACTACGGCGAGGAGCTGACGGAGTCCAGCACCGTCGATTCCTATGTGACGATGGCGGTCAATCGTGAAAAAATCCTGACTTCATGGACCAAGGATTCCGAAGTGGAACAGACGATCGGCGTTCCGTTCCTCTGCGAAGTTCCGGTGCTGAAGTATATTTTCGGCTACACTACGAAAAATATTGATAGAACTCATTTCTTCCTGACCGTCACCGCCGAGTTCGTTCATCCCGATGCGGATATCGCGGAACTTTCCGGCCGCATGACTTCTCTGACGGATCTTGTCCCCGCGAAGAAATAACAGAGGAATGAAATAATTATGAAAAGAAAAAATATGAAAAAACAGGCTGTCACAGCATTTCTCGCTCTCTGCGGATCGGCACTCCTTGCAAATGAGATGCCGTCCAATAATGCGAATCCCGCATATTTCCCGTCCATGGTGCAGGCGCAGCTCCGCCTGAATATCAGGGAGGGGGCGGAGATGGTTCATTTCATCCGTGACACCAACGATCCGAAGATCATTACAAAGACTTATCTCCTGAAACATGCCGACGCCTATGCGATCCGTCCCTATCTGCGCGAGATGGTGCAGGCTCTGCGCGTGAACTACAAAGACGGCGATGATCCGAACCAGCCGCACAACTATTACAACATCTACCGCACGAAAAGCGGAATTGCGGTTCCCGCCGGAGTTGAGTGCATCAAGTTTGCGGACGGCACCGGTGCGGTCATCATCTCCGCCGAGGAATATCGTTTCAAGGACAGCCCCAACGGCATGGGAATCGACTCCATCGTCGCCCATCTCGACAAACCCGGCATGAGAAACTCATCCGGGCAGCCGAAATTCATCTATTTCCCCGCAAACCGCCCGGCGAGCGAACTCAATACGATGATCAGGAATGTCGGTGCGAATATGTCCGACGACACGGTGGAACTGATCGGAGGCAAAGACAAAGTCGCGGTTGACAAAGGGTTGAACTGTCTCTTCTTCAATACCGCGCTTTATTCCCGCAAGAATATCGAAGACATGCTGAAGCTTTACGATATCCCGCATCCCGAAGTCCGCGTGAAATATATGATTTATGAGATCTATGCGGAAAATGACGGGCGCCTCGGCGCCGACTTCCAGGCATGGAAAAACAATGACGGCGCGGATTTCTTCAGCACGGGCGCAAGATACCGCGACAACTGGTCCGCAACTTTCGGCGGCGGGCTCCAGCGCGGCGCACGCTCCAGCAATTCCCAGTATTTCAACTTCAACCCGAAATGGAACACGCGCTATCTCGATTTCCTTGTATCCAAAGGGAAAGGCAAGGTGGCATATACCGGAGAACTTTCCATCCGCAACAATAAAAAAGGATCACTTGCCAGAGATACCGGAATCGTCTATGCCAGGCAGGGCGAACAGATCAACCCGACCTTTACTATGCAGCTTGGAAACAATTATGACGAAAGCGGCGCTGTGACGCCGGTTACGAACATGATTGACATGGGCGGCACAACTGTCACGGTCGTTCCCGCAAATGCCGTGATCGGCGCGGCGAAGACTACCGACGCCAATGGAGATGTCCGCGTAACTCTGACCGCGCACAACGGAGCCAGATTCTATAAGAACGGACAGGAATACGGAAAGAAAGTCGTGGTCACCGACAGTGTGAAAGGGATCACCTGGGGCAAGGATGAAAATATCCTTTCCGACAGCGGATTCAAAATCGAGGAGGGAATTGCCGGAGGATATCAGTTCAGGATGGATGTGACGCCTTCCATTACGGCGAATGCAACGATTCTGGATGTCTCCATCACATCGAACACTCTGATGGGCTATCTTTCCGACGGCACTCCGAGGCAGTCGCAGCTTGAACCCCTGACGACCCGCATCATGATCGGCAACAAAAACAACCGCTTCGTGATCGGCGGCATTGAAAAACTGGACGTTGTGAGAGGGCAGGGCGGTGTTCCGATTCTCAAGGACATCCCGCTGATCGGCTGGGCATTCTCGACGGAGAGCGAGTCCACCAAGAAATCGCAACTGGTTGTTGTGGCGGAATGCGAAAGTGTCCGCCCGGACAGCGCGGTGCCGGAAAATATCAGTTCCGACATTCAGGTTATCCGCGATGCAACCAAAGGCGCGGGAAATTACAACTCCTACGGTTACGGTCAGTGGGGGTTCGATTCCGGGAAGAAGCTGGACCTGAATACATATTGATGAAAAAATGAGGCGGGGCGGAGAAGACTGCCCTGCCTTGAAATAAAGTCAACAATGCAGATTTTCCGGAAATGCCCGGAAAACTGAAAACAAGGAGAAATGATATGTTGAAACAAACTCTCGCAGTACTGGCAGGGGCTCTTGCTTTGAGCGCCGCCGCAGCAGACCTCACGATCAATGGCGTAGGCGCTTCGTTCCCCGCGCCGGTGTATCGGGTCTGGACCTATGGATTCAGCAACGTCAACAGGGATGTGCGCGTGAACTACCAGCCGCTCGGTTCGGGCGCAGGAATCAATCAGATCAAATCGGAAACCGCGAATTTCGGCGGAACCGACAAGCCGCTCAAGATTGATGAACTCAATAAATCCGGGCTGCTTCAGTTCCCGATGCTCAGCGGCGGCGTGGTACTGGTTTACAACCTGCCGGGTATCAAGACGAATCAGCTGAAGCTGGATCAGGCGGTTCTTGCCGATATCTTCCTCGGTAAGATCACGAATTGGAGCGATCCGCGCATCGCGGCGCTGAATCCTGGGCTCCGCCTGCCGAAACTCAAAATCACCGTCGTGCACAGAACCGACAGTTCCGGGACGACTTACATCTTTACCGACTACCTTGCAAAAATATCGAAAGAGTGGGCGGAAAAAGTCGGCGCCGGCTCCGATGTGAAGTGGCCCGCGGGGATTGGCGGAAGCAAGAACCCCGGTGTCTGCAACATGGTCAGAAAGAGCCGCGGAGCGATCGGCTATACGGAATACACCTTTGCAACGGAATACAGACTTGCGGTCGCTTCACTGAAGAACAGGGACGGCAAATTCGTCACGGCTGACAGCGAGGCGTTTTCCGCTGCCGCCGCACATGCCGACTGGAAAGCGGACCAGGGTTTTTACCAGATGCTGACCGATCAGCCCGGCGCGGACAGCTGGCCGATCGTCGGCGTCACCTACATCCTGATCCATCGCGACCAGAAAAACGCCGCCGTCGCGGGGGCGATGCTCAAATACTTCAACTGGTGTTTCACGAGCGGACGCGCTTCCGCCGCGAAAATGCACTATGTCCCGATGCCCGGAAACGTGGTCAAGATGATCGGCGATTACTGGAAAAACGAGATCACCGTCAACGGACAGAAAAACGCACTTTAAGAGAAACGGACCCCGAGGCATGTTTTATCAGTTCGGAAAAAAAGAAAATATCCGGGACCGCATGTTCATGATCCTGACGCTCCTGTGCACCTTCATCCCGCTGGTGGTTGCCGCCGGATTCTTTATCCTGCTGGGAGGCAGCTCAAGCGAAGCGTTCCGGACATTCGGTTTCAAATTCATTCTGTCGACGCAGTGGGACCCCGTTCAGCAGCTTTACGGGGCGCTTCCGGCGATCAGCGGGACGCTGGTGACGACGGTGATCGCGGTCGGCATTGCGGCTCCGCTGGGATTCATTACCGCGCTGTTTCTTGTGAATGCGCCAAAATGGCTCGGCTATCCGCTGAGCCAGGCGCTGGATCTGCTTGCCGCGATTCCCAGCATCATTTACGGGATGTGGGGGCTTTTCGTCCTCGCTCCCGTGATGCAGGATTATATCCAGCCGTTTCTGGCTGATACGCTCTGTCTCGGGAAAGTGCCGTTCTTCGGCGAGGACTACAACGGGTTCGGCTTCCTGACCGCCGGACTCATCCTCGCCCTCATGATTCTTCCCTATATCTGCGCCGTCATGCGCGATGTGTTCCGCATAACTCCCGCCCCGCTTCAGGAGGCTGCCTACGGTATCGGATGCACCTCGTGGGAAGTGACTTCGCACATTATCCTGCGCTACGGCATCCGCGGGATCTTCGGTGCGGTTTTCATCGGACTCGGACGCGCTCTCGGCGAGACGATGGCGGTTCTGTTCGTAATCGGCGGCGTCGCGGAGCTTCCGACCTCGCTGTTCGGGAGCGGAACCACGATCGCCGCGACTCTCGCAAACAATTTCAATGAGGCGGACGGGCTTCTCCGCAGTGTCCTTTTCGCGCTCGGGCTGATCCTGATGCTGTTGTCCCTCTCTGTCCAGGCAGTTGCGCAGCTCTATCTGAAAAACATGGACAGAAAGAGAGGTGAAAAATGAGTGAAGCAATGACTGTCGCCAGGCGCCCGATGTTCTTTCGCAAACTTCTGAACTCGGT
>DXVA01000186.1 GCA_019408975.1 Lentisphaeria bacterium
TCGGGGAATCCGGGTCAAAGACGGCGATGAAAAGAATCACGGACTGCGTTTCTATCCGCTTGCCCCCATGGATATCACCTCCACGGTCATCGTCATGCCGAACGAGGCGACTCCGGTCTGGGCGGTCTTCGATACGACGGGTGTCACCCCCGGCAGGTACAGCGGCGTGATCCGTGTCATCCCACTCGGGCAATCCGCCAGGCTCGACAGCAGCACCAACGCTTATCAGGACAGTATGCTGAGCCTGCCCTTTGAGTTTGAAGTGCTGCCGTTCGAGTTGAGCAAAGCCCCCGCGATCCCGCAATTCTATTTCGGCTCCGCCTACAACAACCGTGAAATATTCCGCATGATGCAGGAATACGGAATCAGCGTCCCGCTTGTCAATACCTGGGGCGTCAACGTCAAATTCAATCCGGACGGTTCCGTAAAAGAACGCAACACGGCAAGACTTGAACAGGAGATCATGAACCTGAAGCAATGGGCGAAAGAGTCCGGCACGGAAAAAGACCTCAAGATCGGAATCGCCTATGGAGCTTACATTCTGTTCCGCGATATTCAGGCGAAAAAACAGTTCAAATACGGCACTCCTGAATGGGAGAAGGCGTGGCGGGAATATGTGCTGATTCTCGAAGACATCCGTAAAAAATGCGGTATCGCGAATGAGGATTATTTCGTGGAAATTCAGGACGAGCCCCATGCCAAAGACATGGAGGAGCTGATTCTCGCTTCAAAGATCGCACATGAAACAGTCCCCGCCCTGAATCTCATGGTAACGTTCGCCTCCTGGAAAATCCCGCAGGCGGAAGTCAGGAAACTGGTGCCTTATCTGAGCCACTGGTGCTTCTGGAGCACAAAATATTTCACGGGAAAAGAGTATGCCCCGCTCCAGAAAAAGCTGCGGGAAAAAGGTAAAAACATCTCTTTCTACACCTGTGAAGTCACGATGCGCCTGGACCTCCAGAAATATTACCTGACACATCCGTGGCGCGCCCTCGCCTACGGGCTCGACATGTGCAATCTGTATCAGTTCCTGACACACCGCTACCCGACGGCGGACTGGAAGGTCGCCAGCCGCGGCAATACCGCGCTGATGGCATCGGGGCATCCCGTTTCAACGATCCGCCTGGAAAACCTGCGGATCGGCAATACGGACATCAAATATATGGCGAAACTTGCCGAAGTTCTGAAAACCTCGAAATCGCAGGACGCAGGACTGCGGGCGGAAGCGGAAAAGTTTCTGAAAGAGACTCCCAGACGGGTCGGCGTGGACATGGCGCACGATCCCGCACAGCATGTCCAGGCACGGGAAAAAGCCATCGACCTGATCCTGAAGCTCATGGAATGATTACAATACAGGGCGCGAATTTCATTTCGCGCCCTGTTGTCTCATTGTTCCAAGATATCAAAGATACGGGCTCTCAGTTCATTTCTGGAAAGAGTCATTTCCTCTTTCATCAGCTCAGCATAGATTTTGAGATTGCGCTCCTGAAGAATTGTCAGCAGAGTATAATCCTCCAGTCCCACCCTGATTCCCTCACTGCGTTTGGAGGGTGTCCACTCAGTGGGATCACCATCATATACAACAGAATAACTCTGTGCGCCTTTCGGTTCCCATTCCGGATTACGGTCAAAGAAACACCAATAGGAATATCCGGTTACATTTTCACGTTTCAACATACGGAAACAGTCACGTATTTTATGCGCGGGATAACTCCGATTCTGGACATGGTACATCCATATTTCCTTACCGGACTCATGAAGAATCTTCATCTTATCAGGCGTCATCACTTCCAGCTCCGGAGCAATCACATCAATGGCATTCGCCAAACGCATGATACTTTGTTTCGATAAGGCATAGTGAAAATTATTGTATATTTTCAGATTCGGGTCCGCCCTGCGGATTACTTTAGCCAGACGTTCCAGATAATCAATATCTTTTTCCGCCGGCTCATCGCGCAGATTGATGTACAGCCGATCATATCCGATGCCTCTGGCATTGAATTCAGGAACCAAAGCACGGAGCCAGAGAATAATACGTCGTTCCCATTCCAGAGAATACAGTGCAATACTTTTTCCTTTATCTTTACCCAATGCAATTGATATATGCGGTTCAGCATATACTGGAAGATTCACTATCACACTTATCGGTTGTGATTTCATCGCCATACTCCGGTCTATTTTACTCCAATCCATCTTCTCCGTCTGAATCACTCCATTTTCATCAAAAACTGGCAGCGGCGAATCAAACTGATACGGCAGAACGGTATTGTCATGCATTGCATTCAACATTTTCCGGGTTGCTTCATAACGTTTGTTCAGCTGATACGGACGATATAAATAAGCATAAGAAAACATTTTTATCGGCAATATCTCCGGCATGGATAAGGAGGACGGCAGTAATTCAATATGCACTGCCGCCTTTCCGAAGCGAATACTGCCGGAAAGTTTCCTTGTCAATTTGGCAGAACAGTAAACCTGCCGTGTCATGCCGGGTGGAATCGTTACAGCATACCGGGAATTCTTCACCGGACGCATCAGAAGCAATGCATCATCCACATAATTCAGACGATCCGTTTCCACATGCGTAGCTAACCGCAGAACCAGATTCAAATCTACAGGAGTATGAATCTCAACGGTTTGATTTTCCGATGTTGTGTTAGTCAGATTCACGGCAAAGCTTTCGGTCCCGCCCTTCAATCCTCTCAGAGTTATCTTTGCAGGCAATTTTCCAGAAGGAATCATATAACACTCCTGAGGAGCCAGCGGTTCGGAAACAGGAGAAACAACAACGGAAGTATTTGGAAAACATCTTCTCAAATGCCGGCTGAATACAGCTCCCACCTCTCTTTGAAGTGAAAAGAACGGCATTCCGGTGCGAGGTTCACGGACATCGGGATAAAAAGTCCTGTTTTTCTGCCAGATGCAAGCCAATTCAGCTTCCAGTTCCGGAGCCAGTTTGCACACTGTGGCAATATCCTGCCGGATCAACTGGCGCGCTCTGGCAGCAAGACGTTCCTTCTGAAGCTCCGGTGTATATTCATAAATTTCCACATTATCGAACCAGACAGTTCCAGACGCATTGAGCAGATAAAGTGTAACTCCCAACTCTTTACTGTCGCCAGAGTTGAATATGCCACTCTCATAAAGTTTCCAGCCGAAAGTCCAATAATCCGGGACAGATATTGCAAATTGTTCAACTCCCGGTCCAAAGCTGACAAGCGGTCGTGAAAGATCCCCATAAGGACCGATAAACATTCTTGCCCCGCCTCGTTTTTCGGTATGAATGTCCAGCCCGCGTGCATAAAAACGGGCGACATAGCGGGTATGCGGTTTGCATGGAATATGAAGTTGCTGAATGCGGGAAT
Organism: Lentisphaeria bacterium; assembly: GCA_019408975.1. Taxonomy (GTDB): domain Bacteria; phylum Verrucomicrobiota; class Lentisphaeria; order Victivallales; family UBA1829; genus UBA11452. The sequence continues at coordinate 3,366 of DXVA01000186.1, forward strand.
AAAGATCATGACGTTTCTGTGTAATCCTTACGGACTGTCCGCCACTCATGCTGATCGTCGTATCCAATGCAACTTCCGCATCAGGATGAAGCTGTGCAGGCCAGATATCCCAGCCGGCGATTTTGCCGTCAGACGTTTTTTCAGTAAAATTACCATTTTTGACCAGATTTCCTCCTTGCAGAGCAGAAACAGTCAAAAATACAGCTAACATAAGCAAATTCTTTCTCATCTGAAAATCTCCTGTGCAGTCTGGTCACTGCCAAATCCAAGATGCGGAATCGTCATATAGCGATAAGTTCTGACACTGCCATCATAATTCACAACATTGCATGAATTCTTTCCATCATGCGGTGAATAGTAAGGGCGTTTCATTTTATCACGATAAGCGGTTCCGGTATAAATATAACCGCCATTTGCATTTCCCAGGATTCTCCAAGCACCATATCCGTCACCTGCAAAAATCAATTTTGTCGGATGTCTTACTTTTGTCAGCAGAAACGCCTTCGGATATCCGGCACTCAAATAATAAATAACATTCAGAGCATAAGATGCCGGAATCTTTCCTTTCAGACTTGGATCACGGTCAAGTGTATCCGAAGGACATTTGAAAAGCTTTCCGTTTCCAATATATTCATTCAGATTGTAATCCCAGCAATTTCCAGGCAGTTCTGCCGTTCCGGATGCAAATTCAACTCCTTCCAAACGGTCATTGAAATCATTTGCATACATCATGAGAGCAGTCCCGATTTGCTTCATATTGGATGAACAGCTGATTGTTCGCGCTTTTTCCCTCGCTTTGTTCAGACTGGGCAACAGCATTGCAGCCAGAATCGCGATAATCGCTATAACAACCAGGAGCTCGATCATGGTGAAATTCCCTTTCCTGCTCCGTAACATTCTCCTAAGTTGTTGCTTTTCACAGCGCTTTGTCTGTTCTCTGGAAAGAATCATCTTCTTTATCCTCCTGTTGTAAAATATTTATTAATTGGTTTGAAACTTGTCCGATCGTCTTTCCTTCGTGAAAGACAGGCTTTTGAAAATAATGCTGCGGTTCCGGCTGGCTGCCGCCCAGACGATCCAGAAGGAGGCGTATTCCCCATACCAGCATCTCTTCCTCATTATACTGAACTCCGGAGAAATCGTTTCCCGACGGCACGGAAGTATGATTCACAAACATCAGAGAAACATCCTGCGGAATCCTCAAATTCATCTGTTCCAGAATGCCGCGCGTCCTGATCGCCAGCGGAAGCGGCGCAATGATTGCGGTCGGCGGTTCCGGCAGGCTGAACCAGTGGCGGACAGCACGCTTCGGATAAAGCTCCCAGTATTCCTCACCGTATTCCCGCCAGAGTTCAAAGCCGATCTCTTTTGCATAAAAAAGTTCAGGTTCGAACGCACTGCCCAGTTTCCGTTGAAATACACGCCGGATGTTATTCAGGTAAAAACGGTATTCTTCGATGCGGTCAAACTCAAGAAATGCGATCCGGCGGTGCCCGAGTGAAATCAGCTTGTCAAGCAGCATGCTGTACCCCGCGTCATGATCGCAGTCCGTCTGATCCAGCCAGGGATATCCCTCCTTGCGGGCGCCGGAAACAATCGGAATTTTTTCCTGCCGAAGAAGTTCCGCCTGCTCTTTGCGCAGTGAGGACATCCGGAAAAGGAAGCCGTCCACGGGAAAATTCAGGAGCAGTCTCCTGTTCCGCTGGAACAGCTGCTCCTCGAATGTAATGCCGATCACGTTATAACCGAATGCAAGGGAATATTCATTCAGCTTCGCCAGAAGTTCCTTGCTGTCCGCCTGTTCCGTATTGGCGCCGACCAGAGCGAGCACGCGATACGCCGGACGCTTTTCCGTCCTTTCCGTAACGAACGTGCCTTTGGTTCCGTTGATGGAAAGCAGTCCTTTTTTTTCAAGGAGACGCATCGCCTTGGAAAGCGTCACATGATGCACCCCGAGTTCCCGGCTGAGTTTCAGCACTCCCGGCATCTTCCCGGTAATCCCGTTCTCGGCAATGTATCTTTCCAGTTTTTCACTCAACTCATGATAAATCGGCGCAATCATCCGAATAGCCCTTTCTTTACCAACTATTATACGAACTATTACATATCACTGTCAAGGGGGAGAAAACGAAAAAAATGAAAAAAATAAATGATTTCCCGTGATGTTGCAGCACCCGTGCCGCCAACATCCATATCATGAATTTTCCCCTCTGCCTGAAACTTACTTGCAACTTCCAACTTATCATTTATATTAATGAGTTTTCTATCCCTGCTTAAAACAGATAACTTGAAACAGATAACTTGCTCCATGGATGAATATTTTGATGTTGTAGTAATCGGCGGCGGTCATGCGGCATGTGAAGCGGCTCTGGCGGCGGCGCGGGTCGGGGCGCAGACTCTCATGCTGACTTTGAATCTGGACCACATCGCCCAGATGAGTTGCAATCCCTGCATCGGCGGCATTGCCAAAGGGCACCTCACACGGGAAATCGATGCGCTCGGCGGAGCCATGGGACTCATTGCCGATGCGTCCGCGATTCAGTTCCGAATGCTCAACCTCGCCAAAGGACCGGCGGTCTGGTCTCCGCGCGCGCAATGCGACAAGGTCGAATACCAGCGCGCCATGAAGCGTTATCTCGAACAGGCGGAAAATCTGGAAATCAAACAGGCTCTCGTCACCGGATTCCTGACCCGGAATGATGCCGTCTGCGGCGTCGAAACGGAGTTCGGGGATCGTTTTCACGCAAAAGCAGTCGTGGTCGCAACGGGCACCTTTCTCTCCGGCAAACTGCACTACGGACTCCGCAGTTTTCCCGGCGGGCGCGCCGGAGACCCGCCGTCAATGGAACTTGCCGCGGCAATCAGGGAACAGTTGAAACTCCGCGTCGGGCGGCTCAAAACCGGAACGCCGCCGCGCGTCCTTGCCAGTTCCATTGATTTCTCCAGTATGGAGTTTCAGGCGTCGGACACGGTCGAGGAACGATTCTCCTATTTCCCCGACGACACCGTCCGACCGTGCGCCGAGCATAAAAATCTGCCATGCTATCTGACGCACACCAATCAGGAGACCGCCCGGCTCGTGCGCGAAAATCTCGACAAGGCGCCGATGTACAACGGGCTCATCAAAGGAATCGGCACGCGCTACTGTCCCTCCTTCGAGGATAAAGTCGTCCGCTTCCCCCAGCACGAACAACACCATGTCTACCTCGAACCCGAGGGGGAGTTTACCGAGGAGTATTACGTCAACGGGCTCTCTACCAGCCTGCCGCCGGAAATTCAGGTCAGGCTCCTGAAAACGATTCCCGGCATGGAGCATGTGAAAGTCACGCGCTACGCCTACGCGATCGAATACGATTTCGTTTATCCGGAGGAACTCGACCGCACCATGTCCGTCCGGAAATGGAAGGGGCTCTACCACGCGGGACAGATCAACGGCACCAGCGGCTATGAGGAAGCGGCGGGACAGGGCCTGCTGGCGGGACTGAATGCCGCACGCTTCGCCGCCGGTCGGGACGGCATCGAATTCGGGCGTGACTCCTCCTACCTCGGTGTGCTTGCAGACGATATCACGACCAAGGAGATCGTCGAGCCTTACCGTCTGTTCACCAGCCGCGCGGAACACCGTCTGTTCCTGCGTCAGGACAACGCAGACTTCCGTCTCGCCCCCCTTGCCCATTCGCTCGGACTGCTCCCGCAGAAAAAATATGACATGTTTCTCCGGTATTCTGAAAAATGCGCCTCCGCGGAAGGCGTCTGCAAGGCAACGCGCCTCAACGGACGGCTCTTGTGGGATCACCTGAAAGACACGCACGGAGTGCTCGACAATGCGAATCCGCCGTTTGCACCGGAAACAATCGGGCTCTCCGGCGGCGACCCGCTCGACCGCCGGGTTTTCCGCCAGATCGCAATCCTTGCACATTACGAAGGATATATGAAACGGGAAGAACAGGCGATCGCCAAACTCCGCGCACTGGAATCATGGCGCATTCCCGAAACGATGGACTATTCCGCAATCACGGGGCTGCGCAATGAATCGCGCATGAAGCTCGCAAAGGTCAGGCCCTCGACTCTTGCACAGGCAGGACGCATCGACGGAGTAACTCCGCCGGAAATCGCTCTCCTTCAGGTGCATATCATGCGCCTGAAACACAATGCAGAAAAATCACAGGCGCCGGAGTAAACCATCATGAGCGAAGAAACCATCCGACAGCCCATGCCGTTCCTGGATACCGTCCGGCGGCTTTGCGCGAAAAAGTTCGCACTGGCGTCTCTGGTCATCTGCCTGCTCTACCTCGGCGCCGCAATTTTTGCGGAGATTTATACAGGTTACTGCAACGCAAAGAACATCGAACCTGTCTATCAGGCGCAGAACCATGCGGAACGTTTTCAGGAACCTTCGTGGAAGCATCCGCTCGGTACGGATTATCTCGGGCGGGATGTGCTGATCCGGGCGGTCTTCGCGGCAAAAACGGCGATCAAGGTGGGAATCATCGCCTCGGTCATTTCGGCGGCGGTCGGCGTATTTCTCGGAATCTGCGCCGGATATTTCGGCGGCTGGATCGACGATATTGTCGAATGGATTTACAGTACATTCGCCTCCATGCCTTCACTTTTGTTCATCCTTGCCTTTGCCCTGCTCGTGTCAAAAGGCTTCCTTTTCGGCCCGCTGGAAAAGGCGTTTGCGGCGACGGCGCATCTTCTGCGGACGGAACCCGGAATGCTGGCGGTCTATCTCGGAATCGGGCTGACCGGCTGGGTGTCGCTCTGCCGCGTGGTGCGCGCGGAAACCATGCGCCTGCGGGAACGCCAGTATGTGCTTGCGGCAAAAGCGCTCGGACAGACCAGTTTCAGAATTCTGTTCCGCCATATTCTCCCGAACCTCATGCATCTGGTAATCGTCTACTTCACGATGCGCTTCGCATTTGCGATCATGACGGAAGTGATCGTCAGCTACCTCGGGCTCGGCGTCCAGTTCGAGCCGAGCTGGGGCGTGATGATCGCGGACGGGCAGGAACGTCTCTGGCGCGGCATCTGGTGGGAGGTCGGCGGCGCGACAATCTTCATGTTC
>DXVA01000187.1:0-862 GCA_019408975.1 Lentisphaeria bacterium
ACAATTGAACAATAGAAGGAAGAAAGAAGAAACAGGATCAGGGGACTGGCAACGTCCAGCTCTGTCCTGTTGCTGCCGGAATGAAAAACCAATTTTACAACTTTTCCTCATGAGGAGCTCTATCAAAGTGAAATACTTCCATACTTCCCTGTTTCCATGATGCCGCAACAATTCATTTCCCATGCTGTAATTTCCTTTCTGTTTCGCTTCCGTTTCCCCGGAACGGTTATTTCGCTCTTTCCCTCAGGATTTATATCCGCCAGGCAATACCCGTCAGCATAAAGCTTCCTGTTCCTGTATATATTATAAAGTATGGAAGAATAAAAAGAATAGCCAAAACCTGCAAATAATTTATCAAAACCGATTTTTTGCGATTTTATCCGGGAAAAATGCGGCAGGAGAAAGAAAAAACGAAAAGAAAAAGAATAGGGAACAATGTCGGTAATTCACTGCTTTTTTTCATGATGATGCTTGCGGAATTCGGAGGGGGAGATTCCCGAATCGCGCTTGAAAGCGCGGCTGAAAGAAAAAATATCCGCATATCCGCAGGTCGCCGCAATCTCGCGGACCGTCAGCTCTGTATGCTGCAACAATTCATATGCATGAGAAAAGCGCTGGTGACGCAGAAATGCCCCCAGGGGAATCCCGTTCAGCTGTTTCCTTACCATTTTCCGTAAATAGGATTCCGAAAGACCAAGCATTTCAGCGAGGATTTTTATATTGAGCGGACGGTTGTAGTTTTCACGGATACGGGCAAGCAGCGACTCAAAAAGCGGATCACGTCCGCTCACGTTTCCATCGGGCAGACACTGCACCTGCCGTAGTTTGCGGGATAGAAAAATGCGCAGGCATCCGAGCGCTT
>DXVA01000187.1:872-2824 GCA_019408975.1 Lentisphaeria bacterium
GAATCAAAACCCGGATGTTCCTGAAATGCGCCGACGATCGTCCTGAGCAGAGGAAAATCCTCCTGATCGACCGGAAAAGGCCGGTTCAGCAAAGGAAGCATGGAATCGTGCCCGTTGCCGCGGTCGGAAAAACTGATCGTCATATGATGCCGTTCGGCGGGTACTTCCCCTGCGGCAATGTAATGAAGCTGAAACGGAAAGATGAGAATCGCGCTGTCCGGTTTCATGTGAAACGTCAGATCATCAATCCCGAAAATCGAGTCATTGCCGATATTGAATTTGATCTGGTAGCGCTGATTGTACAGAGTCGCGGTGTTTTCAACGATTTTTGAGTGATGATGAAAAAGCACCAGAACATTATGCGGTTCAAGACGGCAGGGGTCTTCCATCCCGCCGGTGTAATAGCTTTTGAGCTGTCGCTCGATATCAAAATTGCAACTCTTGAGTTTGTGATACAGAAAAGACTCCGACATCGCAAAAAATCCCGCATCATTCAGTTTCTCAGCCACGGAAAAGATATTGTGATAAAAAATACAGTAGCATATAAAAAGTAATTTTCAATCGCGAAGCTGAACAATCTCTCCGCCTGACCGATTTTTCAAAGCATCCTGCACTTGGAACAGCCTGAACAAGCTGTGAAGTCGGGGGTGAATATCACTGATCCTGCTCAGGAAATGCAGCGTCGGCAATGCAGAAAAGATGATCATGAAAGTTTTCCGCAAAATGCAGATATGCGGCTTGAAGCAGAAGGACAGGAAAGAGTTCACTGCTCTCATATTTCCATCACGGCACTTGAAAAAGAAATTCCCGTCTTGCGTTTTTGCGGATTCTTATCCGAAATACTGCGAAAAGTCATGGAAAAAGCAGGAATCATCAAATATAAAACAGTAATTGCGTAGTATCATGCCTTTTTTATTGTATAATTCATCTGTGCATTCTGTTACTGCAATGAACAAGGAGTAAATGACATGACAAGAATAATTGGCGCCGCCTGTCCGAATCTGCCCTGGCAGGAACGTCCGGCAAACTGTCGCCGCCCAATCTGGCGCGATACGGGGAATCCAATCATCAATCACAATCAGCTCAGAAATTCAAACAGCATTTTCAACAGTGCCGTGGTTCCATTCGGGGAGGGGTTCGCCGGGGTGTTCCGCTGTGATGACCGGGCGCGGCATTGCAGGCTGCATGCCGGTTTCAGCGAAGACGGCATTCACTGGCGGATCGACGAGTCTCCGATTCAGTTTGAGAGTGATATCCCCTTCGAATACGGTTATGATCCCCGGGTCTGCCGGATTGAGGACCGCTGGTATGTAACCTGGTGCAACGGAATGAATGGAGAACCGACGATCGGTTTGGCGGAGACAACTGATTTCAGGAATTTCCGTCAGATGGAAAACGTATTCCTCCCTTACAACCGGAACGGTGTTCTGTTTCCGCGCAGAATCAACGGCATGTATGTGATGCTCAGCAGGCCGAGTGATAACGGCGCGACTCCTTTCGGTGATATTTACCTGAGCCGCAGTCCTGATCTCCGTTATTGGGGAGACCACCGCCTGGTGATGCGCCCGATAAAGTTCGGCTGGCAGTCCGCAAAAATCGGCGCCGGCCCGGTGCCGTTCGAAACGGACGCCGGATGGCTGCTGATTTATCATGGCGTGCTGACCAGCTGCAACGGGCTTGTCTATGCTTTCGGAGCGGCTCTGCTGGATCTTGACGATCCGTCGAGAGTCATCAAACGCACGCTCAATTATCTGCTGGCTCCGGAAGAACTTTATGAACGGGTAGGAGACGTGTCGAATGTAGTCTTTCCCTGTGCGACGCTGCAGGATTCCGCAACCGGGCGGATCGCAATCTATTACGGATGTGCGGATACCTCTGTCGGAGTCGCCTACGGATATCTTGATGACATTATTGCTGAAATGCAGGATGCGGAGCAATGATTTCAGGCTGGT
>DXVA01000187.1:2834-8418 GCA_019408975.1 Lentisphaeria bacterium
AAGACGCATTGGAGCGGAACAGTGCCGTTCGCAGCTTGTATTTTCAGATTTATGTTTTATCTTAAACATGGAGAGTTGAAACTTTCGGGAGAATCGGATACGCATGAATTTTGAATTGTCGGCAAAGAAAATCCTGCAGCAGTACCATAATGCTTTTTACAAGCTGTTCCATGTCCCGCTTGACTGGATCGACCAGAAGAACAGGACTTTCACTCTATGTTCCAATGAGCACTGCCATCCGCTTTGCAGAAAGATCATGGAGCATAAGCACGGACGCGAAAGCTGTGAAAAACTGACATCCGAACGGATACGGCACTGCCGGGACAGCCGGACATTTCAGATATCCCGGTGCCATGCGGGGCTTGTCGATGCAATTGTTCCCCTGTTTGTGGGCAGCCGTTACATCGGCAGTTTATGTGTGGGGCAGTTTTTGAGAGAAAAACCGTCGGAAGCCGATATCCGCAGCCTCTGCCGCAAACTGGATTATCTGAAATTGCCGCCGGGAGAGCTGGAGCAGTATTATGCACAGACTCCCGTGATTCCTCCGGAGCAGCTGGAAGGGATGCTGGAACTGCTCAAAATGATTGGCGAATATGTCGGAGAATCGGAATCCAAGATTCTGTTTCTGCGTTCAATCAATGAAAGCAACCCGGTGCTTGCCGCCAGAGAATATATTGAAATTCACTTTAAATCGAAGCTGTCCGTAGAGAATATTGCCAGAAAAATAGGGATGAGCCCCAGTTATTTCAGTCATATCTTCCAGAAAGAAACCGGAAGCAGCCCGATTCAATATCTGAATTCATTCCGCATAAAAAAGGCTTCCGAACTCCTGCAGGAGACTTCTCTCAGCATATCGGAAATTGCTTTTGAATGCGGATTTCAGAGTCTGCCGCATTTCAACAGGATCTTCCGGAAAATGACGGGGAAGACCCCGCGGATGCTTCGTTGATGCTTCTGGCAGGCGCCGCTGTTTTCCGGTTATGTTTTCCTGACCATATCGACGACTCCGATTCCATGGGGAGGAATCCGCAGTTCGCAATGGATTCCGTATTTGCCGTCGCGTCTGGGTTCCCAGTAGAGGGGGCGTCCACGGAATCCGTTGGCAATGGACATGCTTTCTATTTCACAGGTCGTCAGAAACGCTCCGAGGATATAGCGGTGCAGGACATTGCTGACCAGATAACGGCAGGTGCCGTCAGCCAGTTTCAGACCTGTCAGCCTGAAATAATTCGCATCCGGCAGGTTGAATTCCCGATTGATGCTGATGCCTGACATGGCAGCGGCGTTGACGGCGGATACTGCATGGCGGTAAAACTCCGGTGATATTGTTCTGTAAAATTGTTCATGGAAGAAAGTTTTGGGTTCGGGAATGTCTCTGACATCCTCCGCCCCGCAGGGTGAAACGGGTTCGGAGAATTCCATTTCCCAGCTTGAACTCCCGTTCAATCTCTCAAACTTCATTTGAGTTGCATCTCCGTCTGTATTGCCGACGAGGAAAATCTGATGCTTCCGGTATGCCCGGATTTTTTCCTGCTGTTCTTTCGGCAGCAGCCCCGGATTGATTACCAGGAGCGGAGTGTCAACTTCCTCCAGATTGTCGATCCTGGCTGCTGCATCACAATTCAAACCGTTTGCCAGAAGATTATAAAAGATGTTGGCTGTCAGGCTGTTGCGGGTTTTCAGATAATACTTCAGTTCCGCTTCGACGATCTCGTCGCTCCAAAGCAGTGTGACACCTTCCACCGCCGCTGTTTCCGCCGCGAATCCCAGATCCGCCTTTTCAAAGATACGGCGCCATTCATAGGGTTCAATATCGGCGGCAAGGCAAATCTGCAAACCGTCGAAACACCTTTGCGGTTTTCCATTCCGGTCATAAAGATAGAAATTACTGTAAGAGAGTATTTCCCGTTCAAGAAATGCGGGCGCATGGCGCAGGCTTGACCAGCCTTCCGTGATATCCTGCGTGCAGCAGTTGAACAGATATTTCCCGGCGGGCGCATAAGCCTTCGTCAGCAGTGACGTTCCCTTGATGACATTGAAAAACGGAAGCGGAAAGTGAGCCTGGCATGCGCAGTCGAGGAGCTCGCCCATGGCGCTGCATGTTTCGATCACGAGGAAATCAATTCCGATTTCCGGCAGACGGCGGTAGTCGATGCCGTAGCGGTAAATCGCCTCCACCGGATCGCGCGTCCAGCAGGTATTGCTGCTGACGATTTTTCCCTGCGAATGAAGGCGCTTCACGATTTTTCCAAGGTAACTTTCATAGCGCATCCGATGGAATTCGATCCATTCCCGGCGCAGTTCCCGGTAAATGTATTGCGCCCGTTCTTCAAAAAGCTCCGGATCATGATCCGCCTTGCCGTTCAGTTTTTCCGGCAGTGATGCCATGCCCCGGGAGGAACGGAATTGCTCGACCATGTCATCGGAATAGTCCGCATGGCAGAGCTGGAACCAGCTGTGGTTATATCCGTCAGCCAGATGCCAGCCGTCAAATCCGTAATCATGGAGCACGGCACTTACCTTTTCCAGCAGGAAATCTTCGTAAAGCCTTCCGTCCGACATGTGCCGCAATGGATTGATAATGATGTCGGCGGGCTGCATGGAGCCGATGCAGCGGTACCCGACTTCCGGATGTTCATTGACCGCCCATTCCTGATGGAATTTGTTATTCAGTGTCAAGGGGAAAATGGAAAAGAGAACCTTTACGCCGCGGATCTGGAACTCCTGAATCAATCTTTTCAGCTGGAATTTTGTCCATGGCGGTCCGGCTTTTTTGGGACCGTCGAAATACGGGTCCATGTATGCGCCGATATCCGCGGGAAATTCTCCGTCGGTTTCCAGTCCGTTGTGAAGGTGGATAAAGTCCGGTCCCCACATGAAAATGGAAACCGTATCCTGGATAAGCCCCAGATTATCCAGGTATGCCTGCACTCCCATGTCCTCTGCCTGATTGTCGAAGGCGATCAGTTCCACCCAGAGCGCTTTTTGGTAAGTTGCGTTACTCATTGGCAATCCCCGGATGTTGAATCATTTCATTGAGCAGCTGGTCCAGCCTGCAGTGAGCGATACCGATATATTTGTCTGCCGCGCCATAGTAAACCAGCAGTTCTCCGTTGATGACGACGTTTCCGCAGGGGAATACCACTCCCTTGTAACTGTGGCATCCTTCCAGTTCGTACCATTCCTCCGGTTCAAATATCGGTTCTTCCGTTCTGGCGATGATGGTGTCCGGTTCCTCAAGGTCCAGCAGGAGCGCTCCCAGCCTGTAATAATCATCGGACCCCAGACCGTGATAGATGACCAGCCAGCCTTTTTCCGTTTTGACCGGCGGTGCGTTTGCTCCGATTTTCTGCGCCTCCCAGTCGCGGGCGGGGAAGGCGAGTTTTCTGGAATTGCGCAGCCGCAGGGGATTGTCGGTGTCGGCAAGCCAGATACCGGGAATTTCCGTGCCGAAGACCGGACGGTGAAGATAATAAAAACGGTTATTGATTTTTTCAGGAAACAGGATTACGTCATGGTCTTCATGGCCGGGTTCCGTGATGAAACCCGCCCGAATCCAGTTGCGCAGGTCTTTGGAGAATGCGATGGCGGTATTCATTCCGTTACTGCATAACGGTTCCGGGAGAGATGAATCCGGAATAAAACGGAAGTTCCTTTCCGACGGTTTCAGCCAATACTGTCCGTTGACGAACGGGCGGCATGCATAGGTAAGGTAATACCATTCTCCGAACTTCACGAGCCGCGGGTCCTCCACCCCGCCGCCATCGGTGAAGCCATCCAGCGGAGAGAGAACCGGGCGGTCGGATGAACGGGTGAAGTGATAACCGTCGGAGCTTTCCGCCAGTCCGAGATGCACGATGTAACGGGGATCTTTTCCGGCTGCGCGGTACAGCAGATAGACCTTGCCTGCTGTTTCGTCATAAAAGGCTGCCGGGTTGGTTACGACGAGATCCTCCCAGTCGTGGCGGGGTTCCGGTGCAAGAACGGGTTGTTTTGAGAAGCGCGTAAGTTTCATATGTTTTCACTTTCCTGTTTTTTTAAGTTCCAATTCGACGATCGTGAATTCCCCGGGGGCAAGGCGGAGCCGGCATTTCCCATTCTGTAATTTCAGGGGGGAATTGTCCCGCCACCGGTCAACCGCATTGACGGCGCCCGGAACAGAAAGCGTTGCCGTCGTTTCCGTGTCATTCAAGCCGGCGATTACCGCCAGCAGTTTTCCTTTTCCGCTCCAGTAACTTGCATGGACGTTTCCGCCTGATACGGTCAAGTCCGGCGTTTTTTCATAATAGGGATGCCATTGTGCTTCATTCACTCCGAAATCAGCCAGTATTTTCCATGCTTTCCCGCACATCCGGAAGTTGTCCTCTTTGAAGAAGGAGTAGTTGCCGTATGTTTTCATCCAGTAAGTTTCCCGGTGGAGAAGCGCCATTCCCATCAGGGAAAGCTGCGCAGGCTGATAACAGAGATAGTTCCCCGGCAGTCCCCAGAATTGTTTGGAGAAGAACAGCCGGTATTGATCGAGGGAAGGCAGTTTTTTGCCGTCCCAGTTGCACGCGGAGAATTCCGAATGGCACACGGAATCGGAAAATGCGCCGTAGATGGCGTCGGTCGCCCAGCTGATATGTGCGATGACAAGTCCATTTTCGCCCCGGTGTTCATGAACCATGTTATACATTCTCTTCCAGAATTCGCGCTCCTTGAGCAGCGGCCATGTGACTCGCCTGCCGGCATAGGGATTGGGACGGTCTTTTCGGACGTCCATTCCGATTGTTATATTCGTATGCCCGGATGCAGGAGCTTCTTTCTGTTCCGGCTCATATCCGCAGCCGTGGCTGCCGTTGGCGCATGGATTGGCGGCGATATCGTAGTAAAAACCGTCAATGCCGTAGTCCAGCAGCAGTTTTTCATTGGATGCAATGCTGTAGTCGATAAAATCTTTCCCCTCCGGGCAGCGGGTCACTCCATCGGAATAGGGGCGGGATTCACTTTTGACATAGGCTACGACCGGATAAGCAAGCCAGCTTCGGTTGTAATATGCCTGGGAGGGTTCTTTTTCGTTCGCGAGATGGCTTCTGTAAAGGACTACCCTCATGCCCAGGTCATGTGCTTCCCTGACAAAACGTTTCAGATCCTTCGGGTTTACTGGTTCGCAGCCGCCGTAATAACGCGGCCAGTATTCATGCAGGACAATGACGCGGGCTCCGTACTCGAAGGCTTTCCGGATGTTGAATCTGCTGTAATTCGCGGGATCGCTGCTGAAATACTGTCCGCCGGGCCAGGCGTGAACCACCCGGAGCCCCTCAAGGTCAAACTTGACGGGTTTGATCGGCGTCGCGATAAAACCGCATTTCCAGACGCTTGGGGCAAGTGCATGATTGCCGGAAACCACCCGCAGTTTGACTTCAACGCAATCCTGCCGGCGTGTTACGGTGACGGCATCCTCCCGGTCGTATGGAAGCCAGTTGCGATCGGATTCAATGAACCAGTAAAGGGAACGGTCGCCGTTTCCAATGCCGAATTTGAACTGGAACGGCATCTTGCGCTGCCATCCGATCCGGCTGCCGATTCTGTTTTTCCCATCCCG
>DXVA01000188.1:0-1932 GCA_019408975.1 Lentisphaeria bacterium
CGCCCTGATCGGCACCGGCGGAAAGAACATCAAAGAGATCACCGAATCCACGAAATCCGAAGTCAATATCGAGGACGACGGAACGGTCACGATCCTTGCAAGGAACAAGACGGTTCTCGATGAAGTCAAGCGCAAAGTCGAGTCCTATACGTCCGAGGCGGAAATCGGCAAGATTTACCGCGGCCTTGTCAAGACGGTCCGCGATTTCGGCGCATTCGTCGAAATTCTCCCCGGGCAGGACGGGCTTCTCCACATTTCCGAGATGGCGAACTACCGCGTCAAAGACGTCAGCGACATCTGCAAGGAAGGCGATTACGTCACGGTCAAAGTGATCGACATCGACCGCACCGGCAAGATTCGCCTCAGCAGGAAAGCGGCTTTGGAAGACCTCGACAGAGAAGAAGCGAAAAAATAATTGCTTCTTTCCGCGTTGAAAACAGAAACCTGTCTTCCGGTAAAACGGGGACAGGTTTTTCTTTTTTCCGGATAAAAAGATAAAAATCCGGCATTGTATTCTAAGAAAAAGAGTTTTCAATCGTCACAGATAATAACAATCTGAAAGGAGTTTTTCAAATGAAACACACAAAACTGTTCACACTGGCGGTCGGTACCGCCCTGCTCTCCGCCGCTCTGCTTCTGACACAGGGCTGCTGCAAAAGCCACTGCCATTATCAGGCATGTGCCTCCGCAGCCTCCCGCTGCGACCTGACAGGTACCACATGGACTCTGGATCTTGCGTCGCTTTCCGGCGTCAAGGCAAATGCGGAAAAGCCGGGCAAACCCGTTACTCTGGTTCTCGCCGAAGGCGGCAAAGTACACGGCTGCGCCGGAGTCAACAATTATTTCGGGACAGCCGAAATCACGGCAAACGACTGCAAGTTGAAATTCAATCCGCTCGGCTGCACCATGATGGCGGGCCCCGGTCTTGATTACGAAACGGCATTCCTGAAAACTCTTGCCTCCGTCGATTCCTATGAAATCACAGGCGGCAGGCTCCTGCTGAAATCCAGCGGCAAAGTCGTGGCGGAACTGACAGCCGCGCAACAGTAAAACCATGCACCTGCAATGCGGATTCACCCCTGCATTGCAGTTTTTTATTGTACCGCACAATAAAAAAAGAGCGACTCCGCCCTACCCTCTATTGACTTTTCGCATTTCCGCGTATAAACTATAAGGTTCAATTTAATGAAAGGCAGAAAAATGAAAAAATGGTTCTTGATGCTGGCATGTGCGCTTTGTACGTTTTCCCTTTCCGCTGCGGAAATGAAGATCGCCGTAATTGATATGGGACGCGTATTTCAGGAATACAGCAAAACAAAAATCAATGAGGCGAAACTTAAAAAACAGGCGGAAATCTTCAAAGATTATTCCACTCGTCTCAGCGATCAGCTCAAAAAACTTCAGGAGGAGTTCAAAGACCTCCGCGACGCTTCCCAGAATATGGCTTTTACCGCCGCGGAACGGGAAAACCGCCGACTGAACGCCGCAGACAAGTATGCGCAGGTCACGGCAAAGGAAAAAGAGCTTCGCGACTACAACCGGGAAAAACAGGCGGAACTGCGAGCGGAATATGAGAAAATGCGGGACGGCATCATCAAGGACATTGAAAAAGTCGTCGCGGCAAAGTGCGTGACGGAAGGCTACATGCTCGTTCTCGACAAATCGGGGAAAACCCTCAACAATATCCCGACCGTGATCTATCACAACCCCATTCTTGATATCACGACACCCGTCATAAAAACACTCAATACGGGTTTCAACGAAAAAGAGAAAAACAACCAATAACATAACAGGGCCAGTCTCATGGAAAAATCATATAAAGTATCCGAACTCGCAGAAATGGTAAACGGCATCATCAAAGGCAATCCGGACGCGGAAATCACAGGCGTCAACTCCCTGAAACTTGCCACCGCCGCCGAAGCATCCTTTCTG
>DXVA01000188.1:1942-8387 GCA_019408975.1 Lentisphaeria bacterium
TCTCAGCAACATCAGGTACCGCAACCAGATGGATAACAGCGAGGCGGGTGTCGTACTCGTAGTTTCCGACTGGAAATTCGAGCCGAAAGAAGGGCAGACCCTCATTCTCTGCCAGAATCCCGACAAGGCGTTCACAAAAATCTGCAATGTTTTCGCACCGGCGCCGATTCAATATACGCCGGGAATCCATCCGTCCGCGGTAGTTCATCCGTCTGCGAAAATCGCGGAAGATGTCTATATCGGTCCGACCGCCGTCATCGAAGAAGGGGCAGTCATCGGAAAAGGAACGGTAATCAATGCCTGCGTATATGTCGGGCCGTTCGTCACGATCGGTGAAAACTGCCTCATTTACCCGAATGTCTCAATCATGCGCTACTGCCGGCTCGGCAACAAGGTCATCATCCATGCGGGAGCCACAATCGGCGCGGACGGGTTCGGCTATAATACGACTTTCACGGGTCTCGTAAAGGTGCCGCAGAACGGAATCGTCCAGATCGACAACGATGTGGAGATCGGCGCAAACAGCACAATCGACCGCGCGCGGTTCGGCAAAACATGGATCAAGAAAGGCGTCAAGATCGACAATCTGGTGCATGTCGCCCACAATGTCATCGTAGGGGAGTCCTCTGCGCTGATCGGACAGTGCGGAATCGCCGGCAGTGCCGAAATCGGCCGCGGCGTAATCGTTGCCGCGCAATCCGGCGTCAACGGGCACATCACGCTCGGAGACGGTTCCAAGGTTGCGGGAGCATCCGCCGTCCAGCGCAGCGTTTCCCCGGGTGCGATGGTTTTCGGCACACCCGCCGAGAGCGAAGAGGATTTCATCGAACGGCACATGCTGCCGCGCAAAGTCCGCAAGCTGACCGCACGTCTTGAGAAACTGGAAGCGCTTCTTGCAGAAAAAGAGGGCAAATCCGAATAAGATTTCAAAAATCGCAGAAACGGGCGGCAATGGAATCAAATTTCAGTGCCGCCCGTTTTTTCCGCCTTATTTCCAGAACTGCCACCATTTTTTCTTCGGCGGCGGAGGAGGAATTATCTCTCTGGGAATATCGAGGTTGGAATGGGTCGATACCACTGCCACGGAAAAACGGTCCTTGACATTCGGCAGCATCCCGACTTTCTTTCGGCAGAATCGTACCAGATTCTCAGTTTCATCCAGTTCCGCTTTGGCGGAAATCACTTCCGTGGCATCGGAAACGGCTTCGGGGTCCTCCGCAAGTGCAAAGAGGGCTCCGCACTCACTGCATTCCGCAGAATCTCCAAGAAACTCAACAGGCACCTCATATTTCACACCGCAGGAAGCGCAGGAGACAATCGCACTCCCCGGCGGGCGGGAGCATGACTGCTCCGGCACAATTTCTTCGGGCGGAGGAGTTTTCGGCTTGGGCGGTTCATCGCTCAAAGGAAGCATGGTGAATTGCCTGGCACACCGGGGACATTCGGCTCTCTGGCCGAGAAAGTCCGGCGAGACGTGATACTGCGTTTTGCAGTGCGGACAGGAAACAAGGAGATCAGTTTCAGCCATGGGTATGCCTCCCACGTTAATCGTTGTTTTCTCATCTGCAAAAGAACCTAACACCGGAAAAACAGGATGTCAAATCAGAAAAAGAACTTTATCGTAAAAAAAACGAGACGCAGGGCTCCCCCACGCCGGAACCGCAGACAGATATCGGCACACGAGCCCATTTGCTGTGAAATGCAAAATATATCATAAGAAAAACGGCTTTGCCGCAAGACACGGAAAGCCGCTTTTCCTATGTGATCCCCCCCGGAATTTCCTACTTGTGCTTTTCAAACATTGCATGACCTTTTTCACGCAAACGCTGACAGATGGAATACAATGCTGGAATGAACACAATGCCGACCAGCGTGGCAAGCACCATGCCGCAGAATGTCGTCACGCCGATCGCCCGGCGGCTTCCGGCACCCGCACCTGTCGCAATCACCATCGGGAAAACACCGATTACAAACGAATATGCCGTCATCAGAACCGCGCGGTAACGGGCGCGCCCGCCGCCGATTGCCGCTTCGTCAATCCCGACACCGGCTTCACGCTCCTGTTTGGAAAACTCCACCATCAGAATCGCATTCTTGCTGGCAAGCCCGATCAGCATGACCAGTCCCAGCTGTGCATAAATACTCAACGGCAGATTCCAGATGAACAGTCCGATAAAACCGCCCAGCGTCGCCACGGCAACCGAAAGAATCACAGGGACGGGAATCGTCCAGCTCTCGTACTGCCCGACCAGGAACAGATAGCCGAAGATGAACGCCAGCGCCAGCAGAGCGCCGATCTTGCCCTGGTTGTGCGCTTCCTGATAACTCATATCCGTCCATGCAATGCGGTAACCTTCCGGCAGTTTTTCATCCGCCAGTTTCTGAATCTGCTGCATCAGGGAACCACTGCTGACGAACGGCTTGCCCATCACGGCGACGGAAGCATTCAGATACTGTGTGAAACGCGCAATCTGGCGCGGGCCGGAAATGTATTTTACGGTCGCGACCGAACTCAGCGGCACCATGCCGCCGTTATCGCTCTGGACAAGAAGCTGTTCAATGTTGCGGATATCGCGGCGCTCCTTTACATCCGACTGCATTTTCACCTTGTAGGTAAAACCGCCGATGTTGAAGTCATTGACGGGAGTCGATGCGAGATTGTACTGCAATGCCGCGAAAACACGTTTGACAGGCACGCCGAGCGCCTCGGCCTTCTTGCGGTCGAGAGTCAGCTCGATCTGCGGTGTATTCACGTCGAATTTGCTGAACGCATACTGGACGTCCGGCAGAGAATTGAGTTCCGCGATGAACGGATAAAGCACATTGGCAAGTTCCTGCGCGGAACGTCCCTGAACGTCCTCCAGCACAAATGTCACGCCTCCGGTCACTCCCAATCCCATAATGGCGGGCGGAATGAACGCATCGACACGGGCATCGGGAAGCTGGGAGCCGATTGCCTGCGCTTTCGCATAAATGGCGTCAATCGAAAGCTCCGGCGTCTTTCTCCGGCTCCAATCGTCCAGAGTCAGAATCAGTATGCCGACGTTTTCGCCGTTACCGCTCATAAAGCTGAATCCGCTGACGCAGAAAACCGCCTTGACGCCATCCAGTTTCCCGAATTTGTCCGCGGCATCGAGCAGAGCCTTGTTCGTGCGGATCAGGGAAGAACCCGGCGGCAGTTCGATTTCCGCCAGAATCGCCCCCTTGTCCTCCTGCGGCAGAAACGCCGTCGGAGTCCGATTGAAGATAATGTAGTTCAATGCCAGAATCGCACCGAACAGCACAACGGTCAAAAGAATCCTGCGGACCAGAAACGCCGCGCAGGAAAGGAATATGTTCTTGGAAAAGTCAAGGCAGATGTTGAATGGCTTGAAAATTGCCGCCGGCTCCTGATGCGGACGCAGAATCAGCGCGCAAAGCGCCGGGCTCAGAGAGAGAGCGACGACCGCCGACAGGATCAGCGAAATACAGATCGTGATCGAGAACTGCATATAAATCGTCCCGACCATGCCGCCGTAGAAACCGATCGGGGCATAGATCGCCACCGTAACCAGCGTCGTTGCGATAATCGCGCCGGTGATCTGCCGCATACTCTTGATCGCCGCCTCTTTCGGCGAGAGCTTCTCCTCCTCAATCAGGCGCATCGTGTTTTCCACTACGATGATCGCGTCATCGACCAGCGATCCGATCACCAGAATCAAGGCGAACATCGTCAGGATGTTCATGCTCATTCCCAGCGCCACCATGAATACGAAAGTTCCGACCAGAGCCACGGGAATCGCCAGTGTCGGGATCAGCGTGGCGCGCCAGTCCTGAAGGAACAGATAGGTGATCAGCACCACAAGGACGAAAGTAATGAGAAGTGTCTCGATGATTTCCGCCATTGCCGCACGGATGAAGCTGGTGGGGTCATAGGACATCAGGTAATTGACGCCCGGCGGAAAGTAATGGCTGAGACTTTTCAATTCCGCTTTCACGGCATTGATCACGTTCAGCGCATTGGCGTTGTTGTTGCGGTAGATCGCCATGCCGATGCATTCCTTGCCGTTGTAATAGCTGGAACCGGAATAGGAATCCGATCCGAGTTCCACACGCGCAATATCGCCGATACGCACCTGCCGCGCCATGTCCCCGCTTCTGACGACGATGTTTTTGAACTCATCAACACTGCTCAGGCGTCCCACGACGTTGACCTTGAACTGCATCTTGTCATGGCTGAACTCGGTTCCGACGGCGCCCGCCGCAGCCTGAAGATTCTGGCTGGTGATCGCCGAAGCAACCTCGTCCACACTGATATTCATCGCCGACATCTTGAGCGGATCAAGCCAGATGCGCATACTGTATTTCAGTTCGCCGAAAATATACGCCTGCGCCACACCCGGCACACGGGCAATCGGTTCGCGGACATTCCGGGCGACATAGTTGCTGAGTTCAAGGCGCGACATCGTCCCCTCATCCGCCGTAAAGACGAACACTCCGAGCATGTCTCCGCTTCTCTTTCTCACCTTCAAACCCAGCGCCACCACCTCTTCCGGCAGCACGGGTTCCGCGCGGTTCACGGCATTCTGCACGTTGACCATCGCGATATCCTGATCGGTTCCCGGCTCAAAAGTCAGGTCGAGCGAATAGTTGCCGCTGTTGTCCGACTGCGAGGAAAAGTAGATCATGTTCTCCACGCCGTTGACCTCCGTCTCAATCGGTGCGGCGACGGTATCCGCAATCACCTGCGCGCTGGCGCCGGGATATGTGGCGGAAACGTTGATCTGGGGCGGAGTCACTTCGGGATATTCCGCCACCGGAACCTTTGTAATGCACAGAATTCCGCCGATCATGATCACAATGGAAATCACCATTGCGAGCTTCGGACGTTCAATAAAGATCTCCGAAATCATTTTCCAGACTCCTTGGAGGAAACCGCCGCGCCATCCGCGTTCTTCGCCGGAACCGCTTTCGGGGCGTTGGCGGGAGCCACAATCAAGCCGGGGCGCGTCTTATGTGTACCGGTGGCAACGACGCGTTCCCCCTTTTTCAACCCGGAGGCAATCGTCTGATTCAGCTCGACCAGCGGCCCCAGCTCCACATCGCGGCGCGAAACCTTGTTTTCCCCGTCGAGCACATATACATAATTCCCTTTCCGGTCCGTCATAACCGCCGTATTCGGGACAAACGGCAGTTTATGCGGGGTCTTTTCACTGAGGTAAACGGTCACAAATCCGCCGGGGATCAGTTTCTGGTCCGTGTTATCGGCGGAAAACCAGATCGCAATCGTGCCCGTGGAAGTATCCGTCTTATTATCGACCAGCAGAAGCTCCGTCCATCCGTCATGCATCTTGCCGTCCGCGGTGCGGATCTTGAGCTCCGCTTTTTCCCGCACGCCTTTGACACTGCCGAACATCGTCAGCAGATCGCGTTCACTGACGGGAAACCGGATATTGACCGGCGTCACCTGAACCAGCGTCACCAGCGCATCGCTCGAAGGCGTCACATAGTTTCCGGGAGAGTAGGTCGCCTTGCCCATGCGCCCGTCGATCTCGGCATAGATTTTCGTGTAGCCGAGTTCGATTTTCGCACTCATGAGTTTTGCCTCCGCTTCTGCAAGTTTCGCTTTGGTCGCATGGTACAGACGGACCGCGTCATCTTTGGACGCCCTTGCGGTCGCATTCTTTTCCGCCAGCGTGTTCTGACGCTTGAAATTGGTTTCCGCATACTCAAGTTCCGCCTTGTACTGATCGACAAGAGCCTGTGCCGCGGCGACATTCGCCACATATTCATCATCCTCGATCTCGAACAGCAGATCGCCTTTCCTGACCATATCGCCGTCATTGAAATTCATTTTTTCGATAATGCCGGAGATACGCGCGGGAATCGGGATCTCCCCCTTGGCGCGGACATGCCCGACATATTCCTTCGTCACCTGCGGAAGCATCTCATCCACAGTGAATTCCGTAACGACGGCAGGCGGGACGGCACGTCTTTCCTGCACATTTTCCCGACACGACACCAAGATTCCGCCCATCGCAACGGCAACGGACAGCAAAGCAAATTTACTGAGCTTCATTTTCTTCTTTCATCCTTAAAATCTTATCATTGAATTTAGTCAACAGTTTCATCATGATCTCATATTCCTCGCGCGGGACTCCCGCAAGAAATTCACCGGTCACGCCCGTGAAGAAATCGCCGTAACAGGCAACAATCCGCTTGCCTTCATCGGAAAGCCCGATGCAAATCGCACGACGGTCCACATCACTGGTCCGGCGGTCCAGCACCCCCTGTTTCACCAGGGTATCGACAATGATCGACGCCGCTCCCGGAGTCAGGTTCACCTTTTCCGCAAGCAGTTTCAGCATCACGCCGTCCGGATACTTTTCCTGAAACGCGAAAATGGCTTTCAGAATGCGCATCTGCCCTACGGTGACATTAGCAAATTCGCTAATCTCCATATTCC
>DXVA01000189.1:0-1768 GCA_019408975.1 Lentisphaeria bacterium
TTATTCTATTATCGTGGTCTCCGGCAATATGCCGACATCCCGGAATATCTGAATGACACCTGTCTTTCCGCACAGGATCATTACCGGGAAGTCTGTAAAAAATTCAAAGTATAAGACAAGCCCGGCAAGTCTTATTCAAATATTGTCTGCTGCCTCATTCTCCTGCCATTGACTGGCATTTTCTCTATTCTAAACCTATTGCTCTATCAAGACATAGGCAGTCCCTCTGTTCTTTGCGCCGCTTTTCCGGTGGACGGATTCCCGTCCACCGCGGCTTCTTTGCGAAAGAACAGAAGTTCTCAAACTAAAATCAAAATTAAGGAGTATGAGAAAATGGCCGCTTACGCAAAACTTTACGGATTTCAGATCGTCGTTGACAGGGACATCAAGGGACATGAAGAAGACTATACGTGTCTCGGCGGTAACTGCTATCTCTCCAACGGCGAATACGAAATGCTCGTGGAAATCCTCGAAAAAGAATTTTAATTTGGAGAAAAAACAGATCATGATTACGATAATCGAATATGCTAACAGGCAGAAATGTTTTGCCTATGGCCGGAATCGGACGGTAAAACAAGTCGGTTTAGAAATTTACGTCAACAACGGGCGAATTTCCCTTTCACCCGTGACAACAAAGGGTCCCAGTGCGAGCTGTATTCTGGAAATTCCCACGGAAGATCGGGTTCTCGAAAAACTAGTTGAAATTCTCAATTACCAAAAAGGAAAGAAGCATGACTGACAGGAAAAACACAATTATGAATCAGACCTACATCCTCTCGAAAGACTATGAGCGCATGTATGAACTGATTCAAAGCGGTTTTCGTCCGGTTTTCCGGACGGAAGAAAATCAGGAGCTTCGGATCTATCCGTTCAAAAACGTTCCGGAAGGGCGGGAACGCTTCCTCAGTACGGCAAAATTCAAGAAAATGGAATTTCTTGATCCGGCAAGCCAGTCCGATTATGCCGAATGCGTTGATCAGCTTCAGGAATACAAGGCTTACGCCGCACAGGCTGTTTTCGTCATGGAGAAGGATGCCGCGGAAAACGGACGCCTCCGGAATTTGCTGCGCGAAATCGCGGCATCCGCATATCCGGCAAAGATCATCGGTATGACACATTTTCTCTAAACCCTTCGGGAAAGATGTTATGTGATACTGAACAATCCGTAATCTACCAAGAAACAAACATCGCCGAGTCTACCATGTTGTAGACAGGTTCCTGGAGCCGTCAGAATGAAAAATTTCTGACGGCTCCTGTTTTTCTCCAATGCGAAAATCATACCCCGGTTTCTTGCGCCACTTTTCCGGCTGATGAAGTTTCACCAGCCTCGTGGCTTCTTTGCGAAAGAATCCGTGTTCAAAATCCATAACAGTGAGGATCAAAATGAAAACGACGAATTTCGCAACGGCGAGAAATCTCAAAGGTTCCAATATCGTATCAATCGCACTCAAAAGCGCAAAAGAATTTCACGGGCGCGAATACAAAAAACTCGCACCGCCGTGGTGGATTTTGAGTGCGTATCGGGAAGATCACGATGAAACGAAATATATCCGGAATTATCAGCGGTATGTGCTCGACAAACTGAATGCCGAACAGGTCTATCATGAACTTGGTGAAGATGCAATTTTGTGTTGCTATGAACGCAATGGCGAGTTTTGCCACAGACGGCTGGTTGCAGAATGGTTGCAAAAAGAACTGAAAATAGAAATCACGGAACTTTGAATTGATCAAAGATCAATCCTGACAGGTCATCAGGTCTCTTTACAAC
>DXVA01000189.1:1778-8351 GCA_019408975.1 Lentisphaeria bacterium
TTCTTGTGCCGCTTGACCGGCATTCGGAGTCCCGAACGCCTCGCGGCTGTCTTACGAAGAACAAGCTATCCTTGAACTCAAAATCAAAAATGAAAAAAGGAGAAGGAAAGATGACCGCTTATGCAAGAATTTATGGATTCCGGCTCTATGGGAAAAGAGAAATTCGCGGGAATGAAGATGATTTCATCAGTCTTGAAAACGGTTGCTATATCGCCAGCAGCGACTATGAGATGCTCGAAGAAATCATCGAAAAAGAAAATTGAAAGAGGAAGGATAAAACAATCATGAATGGCACATCCGAAAACGGCAGATCCATCACCGTTCGTAACACCTCTCCGCAGGAGGTCGCAGAATTTATTCGCGAGGTCAACGGCAAAGAAATCCGGAAATTCAAAGTCGTTTATGATGACGGCCGGATTGAGCAGAAACGGCTTTTTGTCAATGGCAATTGGATCGGTTATCTGGCGCCTCGCAAAAAGAAAAGCGGATATCTTTTCGATTTGCAGGGCGTTTACGCTATTTCCTACGATTTGCCGCGGGAAGTCGACCGGAATGCACAGTTTGAGCGAAATGCGAAACGATTGATGGATATATTGGAAAAATCCGGTCTTTGGGCAAATATCCGCAAGCAAATTCAAGAACTACTGGAGTTTGGTTATGAAAACTATCGCAAACAGGATTGTCCGTCAAGGATTTTCAGTCCCGACCTTGCCTACAATATCCTTCACTGGAATGTCAAGAAGATGGACTTCCGACCGCGACATGCCGGGCAGGAAGAAGCCGCCCGCTGCAATGAGATTACTCTGAATGCGATCGCAAATGCGATGTCAGGACCGGAGAACGAATATCAAACCCGCGTAGAAGGACGCAGTTACGATATTTCGTTTTCCTACAATGCCGGACAAATCGGCAGACCGATGTGGAAAGCCTATCCCAATGACGCACAAGGCGACGGAATCAAACGTGCGTGGTATTCAGAAGA
The DNA here is from genome assembly GCA_019408975.1 of Lentisphaeria bacterium. Taxonomy (GTDB): domain Bacteria; phylum Verrucomicrobiota; class Lentisphaeria; order Victivallales; family UBA1829; genus UBA11452. The sequence goes on from DXVA01000189.1 coordinate 2,761, forward strand.
ATACCGTGGCTGCGGCAATGGTCATTATTATCTCGCCATCAATGCAACTCACGCAATCTACTACGAAAAAGACTGAAAAGGAGCTCTGATCATGGAAGAAAACATCAAACGGGACAGCGCCATTGACTTGTTTAAAGGTATTTTGAAAACAGCGCGTGATGCCGGCGCACTACAGGAACTCGACCGGATTATCGACTACGATTCCGCATGTGAATTTGAGGAGAAAAATAAACTGCTGATTTCCAATTATGAGTTTAATTGTATCTTCTCTGTCGATTACGGAGGTTCCGAAGGCATTTACATCGACGCCTGGCTCAATGGTTATCTGGATGAGTCCGGGCATACACAGCGGCTTCTTTTCGGCACGATCAAGACGCTGGAGCGTGATTTTGCCGCGATGAAAATCATGGGCGAAGCCTGCGGAATTCTGCAATACTACGCCTCGGATTATCTCCGTAAAAATCTTTCCCGCTATGAACCCGATCCGGCGAAATTGTCGCCATTCCACGATTCAGACAAGCCATTTTCATGTTGTGCCTGTAAAGCAATGGGAACTATCGCCGTATTGAAGCGTCCTTGCCCATGGAACGAGCAGATGGAACAGTATGCTTTCCGCTGTGAAACCTGCGGCGCGGAAACCAATTATTTTCCCACATCCGCCGAGTTGCGTAAAGCCTGGAACAACGGCGAATACTGGATCAAAAGAAGTGATGCGATTCTGGTCAAGTGTGATGCTCTGCAATCCGTTTGCAAGTTGCGCGGGCAGAAAAACTGCAATCTCGATTGTGCAAAATGTCCGTATGGAATCATCCGGGAGTTGCGCCAGACGGTATAATATACGGCTACTCATCTCCGTTCAATATTTTCAAATATCCGGAATAGCAGAATAAGCGGTTCCGTTTTTTTCCGGATATTTCTTCTAATATCCCCGAAACCACCAGTTTGCGCAAGATGGAGTTCACTGTTGCATCCGTCAATCCGGTATTCGCTTTCACGGAAGCGACGCCGGATATCGGATGTTTCAAAAACACCTGAAACACACCTTCCGCCGAAGAAGATGCTTTGCCAAGCTTCTTGATGAGAAGGCGGTGCAAACCAATCAGAGTTTCTATTTCTTTTATAATGGAAATGCTTTGTTTTGCCGTTTCAATGACTGCCTCGGCAAAAAAATCAAGCCAGCGTTCCCAATCGTCGGTGAGACGGACATCATTGAGCAACTCATAATAGTACTGACGATGCGCTTTGAAATAATAACTCAGATAAAGCAGCGGATGTTTCAGTAAGCCGCCATGACACAAGAGAAGCGTAATCATCAGACGACCGACCCGTCCATTTCCATCCAGGAACGGGTGAATTGTTTCCAATTGAACATGACTCAAGGCCGCCTTGATCAAAAGTGGCATATCTTCCCTGTGCAAAAAAAGTTCCAGCGCATTCATGCAGTCTATGGCAAGCTCCGCCGGTGGTGGCACATATGCTGCATTGCCGGGACGTGTTCCGCCGACCCAATTCTGACTGTGCCTGAATTCTCCCGGTGTTTTGGAACTTCCCCGACCGTGAGCCAACAGTTTTCCATGAATTTCCCGCAATAACCTCAACGACAATGGAAAGCCGCCTTGCATCCGTTCCAAACCATAGTCGAGGGCCTCAACATAGTTGCTGACTTCACGAACATCGTTCAGCGGCACACCGGGATGTTCGTTTGCCTCGTAAAGCAGAAGATCCGATAGAGAGGATTGCGTTCCCTCAATCCTTGATGAAAGAACAGCTTCTTTTCTGACAAACATATACAGGAAAAGATTGATGTCCGGCAGATTGTCTGCCATACCATCCAGCCGTCCGAGCGCATGAACCGCCTCGTCAAGTTTTTTTTGAAGATACGGAGAAATTTCCAAAGGCGGTTCCGGAGGAAGGGGATTCGGAACAAATGCCTGCACCTTTTCTCCAACAGTACTGACTAACCTGTATTTCCCCTGCAAAGAACGCTTCATTGGAATACCTCAAACTAAAATAATCAATCTTGTTATTTTAACATAATGCATTTTTCTAAAATATCAAATTGAAAAAATATTATTTCTTGTTGGCAGGACTTGCCGGGGACGGAATGAATCCGTTGGTTCCCCGGCAAGTCTTTTTTGCGACCAACAAGAAAAGGTGGTGAATATGGATAGAGAAGTACAAAACAAACTCAAAGAAGCAATCACAGACGCGCTTTCCATGATCTGCCGGAAGGATGAAAATGGAAGTTTTTATGAGGAAATCTATGCAGATTACCGGGATGAAATTGATGACTGGACAATGAAGAAAATCTGCAGTGATGAACATCCGCGCGAGAGTTTTTGGGAACTGCTCGACGAGTGGTATCGCGACTGCGAATGGGACTATGCGGACAATGTGATCAAACGGGTTCTTGAAGACGAGGATGTGGCGGAACTTGTTGAAAATCAGGACGAGGATGAAGTCCGGGAATTGATCCGCGACCAGTTCTATGTAAAGTATCCGGAAAAGCACTATCTTGATCAGGATGTGCTGGTCGATCTGATCGTCGATACGGGTGATGCCAATTATGATTATACTTTGAATGATTTCGGACCGCATTACGATGCCTGTGACGATTCGATTCCCGAAGAATCCAGTCTGCTCTGGCTGGCGCGGCAGCAGGGGTTCAAGAAATCGGAATTGAAAGAAGCAATGAAAGACGGAAAAACGACAAACCGTTTTCTGAAATCCGTTTTCGTCGAAATAGCCAATGCTTCCACGCACATGAACGCGCTTTCTTTTCTGCTGAAAATGAGTTTGGAACAGTATTTTTCACTTGCTGATGCCATTGCCAAAGAGAAGAAGCGGAACGAAAGTTATTACCTGTCCGAACGTACCGGACGCGGTTATCTGGTCCTCTCCAAAGACACGACCTGCGGACTTTACGATTCATGGAACGGTGCCGGCAGTGTATTGGAAATCAAGCTTGAAAAGGATGTCCGCCTGCCGATCCGCTGTATCGGCTCTGCGGAACACGACGGTTGCCGTGGATATTCCATCCGCAACATTTACGGCTGCAATTCGAGTCTCTGGACGGAATCGCTCAAAGAAATTCACCCCATGAAAAAAACTGCGTAGAAGGAGTATGAAATGGACATCAACAATCCCCAGCCGGAATATTGCGAAGTTTCCTATTGGATCGACACGCCAAGTTATGATTACCGCAATGGCAATCACGGCAGCGGAAGTATCTTGCAACCCGGCAAAAGACGAAACTCATCTGTTCCTGTGCCGCATGATCGCGCTTCAGATTCCTGAACGGCTCGCGGCTGCATGATGCAGAACAGATATTCTCTCTCAAAAATGAATTCAAAAAAAGGAGAAAGACCATGAAAAACACAACTCAGAACACAGTCCCCCCCATCAACGCCATCGTGATCAAGGAACCGGATGCTCCGGCGACTCCGGCTCAGCGTGGAATCATCGGACGCGCCGTAATCGCCAATCAATATGGGCGTTTCACGGACGAAGAATGGAAGAATCTGACGAAAGGCAAAGCCTCGGAAATCATTCAGGAACTGAAAGACAAATATGGCGAACCACTTGCCAGTGAACGCCAGAAAAAGAAACTTTTGGATCTGATTCACCGCGGCTACCGGACGGGACTCAAAAAGGAGACGCTGGAAACACTGACCAGCCGGACCGCGAATCTGATGATTTATCACGCGCAGGAAAATGAGCGCAAAGGCGTCAGAGTGGAAGGCTATGTTCCCTGCGAACTTTTGAAGATGGGGGCACCCAAAACCGAACGGCAGACTGAGCGGTTGATTCAGCTTGTCGGGGATGGTTATCTTGCATCGTTCGAGCCTGAAAAATTCGAACGGATGACTCATGAAACTGCAAGTTATTTCATTCGCATCGGCAAAGCCCGCGAAGCCAAAGGTTTGAAAATCACCAGTCAGGCTGCCTGAGCCGATTATGCCCATGAGAAAGTATATCCCCACTTCTCATGGGCGCTTATTATCCTCAACGGAGTCTGAAATGAAATACAGAATCTTGGACAACGATAGTTTGCTTTTACACGCGGGGAGTTGTATATTAAATATAACAGAAAATATGAATATGAGGTGCGATAATATGAAATCTTCCGGAAAAAGAATCAAGCCTGAAAAGACTTCTGTTATTGCACCGCGCGAATCTATCAGTGTCGGCGGTGTGGTGGTGAAAGTAACCGCCGGAAAAAAGGAAAGCGCAGAGACCGTGGCAAATAAACGCATTGCCAAGCGGGCAACGGCGATTGCCCGGAATAAAGCATTCCAGCGTTCTCTTCCAATTTCAGTTTGTCGGAATGGCAAGATTCAAGAAGTCTTTGCGAATGAAGATGTGAAATAAGATGACCTTGCGTTTACGATGTCTTGCCGGACCGAACGGTTCAGGAAAATCGACCTTGTTTGCTTCCATGCAGGAAGAATACAAAGTCGATTTTTATACCTTTGTCAATGCGGATGAAATCAATGTCCAACTGTTGGGCGCTCAAGTCTGTTACCTGCCATTTCCGGTGCAGAAACGTTCACTGAAAATGTTTGTCCGGCAAAGTTCATTTCCTGAAGAATATAAAGCACTTTTCGTATGGGATCGCATCCAATTGCAGAGCGTTAAAGTTTCTTTTGACAAAAAAGATCTTTCCGAAAAAAAGTCGGAAGTGATCGCCACGATTCTGGCAGATTTTATCCGGGAAACGCTCATTGCCAGACAACAGAGTTTTTCTTTTGAATCCGTTTTTTCTCATCCATCGAAAATCGAAATATTGAAAGAAGCTCAGGAAAAAGGATTCAAAAATTATCTGTATTTCATTGCCACCGACAATCCGGAGTTGAATCAAAAACGAGTGAAAGACAGAGTCCTGCAGGGAGGTCATGACGTGCCTCCTGATAAAATTGTCACTCGATATTTCCGTTGTCTGGAAAACGTCAGACAGACGTTTCCATATCTCTATCGCGGTTTCTTTTTCGATTCCACCGAATCAACCCGTTATCTTGCCGAATATAATTCAGCAAAGCAGGAATTGATTCTGCATGTTCCTTATGAAGAGCTCCCCGAGTGGTTCCGAAAATACATTCTTGAAGAAAAATAATAAGTTTTTATTGATCATTCACTTCGGTATGGACACTCGCTTTGACTTTCACGCCGTCAACGGGCCGGATCATTTTGACACGCTCCAGCTGCAGCAGTGCGCAGAGGGCGTCCTGCCGAGTCCGGGACACGATTGAAAACGTGATTCCCATTGTCGTTTCAATCTCAATGATTTTTCTGGCGGGATCGGTTTTGATCAGGGTGATATGCACCCACGGGACAAGGTAGTTTTCCAATTCGGTGACGATACGGATACGCGGCATGACGCGCGCACTTCTCTGCCAACAGACTTCCGGCGCATTCAATGCGAAATCGGAGGCATCAGCTTCCGCTTCAAGTTCAGTCAATGCCGAATCCTCCGGCAGGTCCGGATCGTAATCTCCGAGCTTCCGGAACTCGTCCAGCAGTTCTTCGCGTTTCTCTGCCGGTGACTTCGCTTCTCCGTTCGGCAGTTTTGCTCCGTTCCGCGTTTCTTCGTC
>DXVA01000019.1:0-1455 GCA_019408975.1 Lentisphaeria bacterium
CACGAAGCATTTTTGCGATGCAGAGCATCGCACTATTAAAACAATTTTTTTTAATCAAGTAAAATCGACTCTCGCAGAGTAAATTACAAATTACAATACATTTGTCCCGCATCCGTGTGCCGTATCTGCGCCGGATTCATTGAATAAACAGGTTGCCGGAAACGGAACTTCCCGCGACTGGCGATTCTGATGTTCTGCAAGGCAAAACATCAAGCCAGTGTGCTGAATCACCGTCGCGGGAACAGTGGTTATTCCATCAGTTCTTTCCGGTTTGCCAGCAGATTGTTCAGAAGCATCGTAACGGTGTTGACGGTATTGCCGAACAGGACATGACCGCCCGCCAGTCCCATCTCCCCGCCAGTCACGATCAACAGTCCGTTGAATTGTTTCCGCACCAGCATCGTGGAGAATTTCTTCCCGTCCTCCCGTTCCAGCGAAATCAGGGATTTCCAGCCTTCCGGGTTCTGCGGTTTGTAACCATAACTTGGCGAAAGCAGTTCTTTGACAGATTTGTGGAGATTTTCCGGTGTTGTTCCCCATTTTCCTGTATCGATATCAAGATTTCTGCGGAGTTTACTGACTTTCCAGCCGGAACCTTGAAGTTTCAGATGTCGCGGAACAGAGCATTTCCCATACTTTTCGTATCTTTCATGAACTTTTCCGGAACCAGAAAAAGGAGCCGTACCAGATTCAATTTCCGCCGTGCCGGCCCTGTATGCCTTTTGCCCTTTCTCAAAGCATCCCGAGGAGCTTCATCGCGTTGTAATAACCGACTTTCTCCAAATCCTCTTTGCCGAGCAAATCCAGAGATTCCAGATATTTCATGCAGTCGCTCATGCTGGCGGAAGAACCGACCAGACAGCCTTTCTCCGGATTGTGGAACAGTCCGTTTTCTTCGAGAATGGCATCATTGCCGAGCATATGGTAACGCCCCGGAGGCAGTCCCGCCACAGGAGACGCATCGCTGATGACGATGACTTTATCGGGCCCCTTCATCCGGATTACGCATTTGATCAGCTCCGGCGGCAGATGATGTCCGTCCGTAATGATCGTGGCAATCAGATCATCGCAGGCAAGCCCCGACCAGACCGGATTCTTATGGCGGTTGATCATATTCGGGATTCCGTTTCCAAGATGTGTCAGCGTGCGCGCGCCCGCCTTTTCCGCTCTCTGAAGCTGTTCGTAATTGGCGAGCTGATGTCCGCAGCCGACCGTGATTCCCAGAGAAACGGCGTGGCGGATCAGCTCCTCCACCCCCTCGTTTTCCGCAGCGACGGTCATCAGTTTGATGAATCCGCCGGTATAATCCATGATTTTATCGAGAAACCGGCAGTCCGGCTTCCGGATATACGCCGGGTTGTGGCAGCCGACGGCGCCGGGCTGATCCGAAAGGAACGGACCCTCCCAGTGAATGCCGGGAATCTGTTTTTCGAGCCCGTTTTTCACGACGGCGTC
>DXVA01000019.1:1465-25659 GCA_019408975.1 Lentisphaeria bacterium
CCGGTAATGACGGTCGGCAGGAAAAGATAAGTCCCGCTCTCAAAGATTCGTTCCGCTGTGCGCAGGAAATCCGATTCCGTAAGTTCGGGATCGGAAAAATCCACATTGTGATAACCGTTGATCTGAATATCAACATAACCGGGAATAGACATATTACATTGCTCCTTGTTTGATATGGTTACGCCTTTTTCATGGCGATTTCGACCCAGTTCACCGTCTCCGCCCTGGAGCGGTCACGGAACGCATCAATGGTGCGCTGACTGCCGAGATAGCAGAAATTGACATCCGGAGTCAGCACATGCTCCGGATGCTCCGCAATACCGCCGGCGCTCAGCAGCGCCGCAGGCGCAAAACAGCCTTTGCCCGTTTTCGCGGAGACGTGGCAGACGCCCTGCCCCGCAAACCCGGAAGCCTCGATTCTGACGGCTTCCACCTCCATATTCTTCGGCAGGAAGAAATAGCGGTAGAACAAGGCGTCATGCTCATGTTTATAGACGCCGGAAGCGATTTCCTGGTATTTTCCGGCACTTTTCACCGAAATCCTGATGCGTTCCGCTCCATACCCGTCCGGCAGACAGAACAGAATGCTCATAAGCCCTTTCTTTTTCACCTCGTTCCTGCATTCCAGCAAAGCATTGCGCCAACGCTCGAAATTCGCCTTGAAGTGTCCCGTGTCGCATTTCCGGCGATGCAGTTCACAGGCGGCGATCCGGCTTCCGGCAACGGCGTCAAGTTCACTGATGATTCCATCGACGGATTCCGCCTCCTGCCCGTTGAGCAGCTGAAACGCGGCAATCTGCGAACGCACGGCAAGAACCTTCAGTATGGAATCGTCGATAATATCGGCAAGAACGACTTCCGCGCGGGAATCCTTGAGCCTGCCGGAATATTGCATCATCACCGAGGTCATGGTCTTCAAAGCCTGAAGTCCATAACGGTCCGGGCCGAAAAACGCGGCACTCATCAGGTCTGCGGCAGAGAGCGCAGCAACACGTTTGATTCTGGAAGAATATTGCATGATCGCCTGGACAAACAGTTCGTCATCCACTCCGAAGAGCTGTTTCACTGCAAGCGCCATGGCATCCTCGCCGCTCTGCGCGGCTCCGCTCCAGAGCCAGCCGGCGGCTGCCATCAGCGGGAAAAATTTATACATGAGGGCAGTCTTCTTTTCCCATGAAGTAAGAAGCCCGCCCAGCGGTTTGCGGTTCCGCGCATAATTGGCGGTCGACTCCACATTGCCCCAGAGAAAATCGGCAGGGCCGACAAGATAATCGAAACCGAGTTCCTCATATTCCGCAAGCCGGTCATGGAAAAGCAGATTCGCGAAATGCCCCTGATACCCCGTCACATTCTCCTGATACTGCCAGTTGACCATTACGATGTCTTTCGGCATCTTTGCGAGGATGTCATGATAATATTCGAACATATCGTCCCACATCATCATACGTCTGCGGAGTTTTTTCGTCACGACCTGATGGCAGAACTTGAAATGCTCCAGATACAGTTCCTGTTCCCCCTGATACGCTGCGGCTTTTTCCGCACATTTCGGGCAGAATCCGATATCCCATGCTTCATCGCCGCCGACATGAATATATTCGGATTTGAAGATTCTGCCGACCTCGGTAAAGTAGGACTCAATAAATTTGCGCGTCTCCGGCAGGGACGGACAGAAAACATGGCGGGCATTGCTTTTGAAACGTCCCTTGATTCCGTTCCGCAGTTCCGCGTAATTTTCATATTTCTTCTGTTCGAGGATGAGTTCCGCATGACCCAGCGCCGCAAGTCCGGGAATCACATCAATGCCGCGTGTTTCGGCATATTCGATGATCTCCTTCAATTCTTCCGCGGAGTATCCGTCCTTTTTGCCGATGTCGAACGTTTTCGTCCGGACGCGCCATTCCAGATACAGGAACAGCGTGTTGTAATGATTTTCAGCAATGAAATCGATGAATCCTTTCAGGAATTCCATAGACTCCATCTGACGCGCCAGATCGAGCTGGACCGCACGGATTTTGTAGTTGATGTTCATTCGCAACCCTTTTATATGTTAACGTTAATACAACTGCATCCTTAAAACTTAAACTTTATTTTCATGAATTCAAGCCGAGTTGCCCGAAAATATTTGATTTCTGCATCTCCACGGCATATCTTACGGCATTTATTGTGAGACTGAATCATGATTACCGGAAAATGACAATGATGAAAAAATTCTTTCTTCTGATTCTGCTGATCCTGCCTGCGCTGATCTTCTCCGCAGAAAAGGAAACGCTCATCCTGCCGCCCGGCACCCCCGTATTCCGGGATGTCAACCTCAAACGCCCGCCGGTTCTTGTAACAGAGAAGGAAACCGTATGCGAAATCACCGGCAGGCAGATTTACCGTTACGAAAAGCCGCCGCTCATGAAAGACATCACATTCTACCGGTTCCATATTCCGGGGCAAGGCGATTTTCTGGCATCGCCGGAAGTCATGATCAACATAAACCGGGAAAAGCGTTCCTTTTCCTACGAATTTGAAAAATTCCCGCTGATGATGCTCCTCGGCGCCTTATGCACGTTCGGCGGCATCCTCCTGACCATTCTGTTCTTCCGGAAACAGGATTCAAAATATGCGCCGTATCTGCCGTTCGCCGTTCTGATCTTTTTCTTCTACGGAATCATGCTGTATGCGATCGGGGCAAGCGGAAACATCATTCAGGGACAGGCGGACGATTTCGCCTACTTCCAGATAGCAAAGGACATCGCTTCAGGAAACTTCAGCGGGAAATGGAGCTATACGGTCGGGCTCCCGCTTTTCTACCTGCCGTTCCAGCTCATACAGAAAGCCGGGACTCTGCAGGAGTTCTATCCGCCGTTCCTGCTGTTCAACTGTTTTATCGTGACGCCGTTCGCACTCTGCATGGCATACCGGATCATCCGGAAACTCTCCGCCGCCGTTCCGGCGCTGTCCGCGATGCTGCTCTGGCTCGCCATGACATTTCTCTACCATCACCGCTACTTCTGGGTAGGCAGCCAGGATCTTTACGCGCAATATGTCTATAAATCCTTTCCCGCCCTGCCGGAATTCTCCTTTTCCTACTCGCTGTATGAACTCTATACCTTTTACGGTTACAACTGTGTCAGCGACACCATCAGCACGGCGCTCGTTTTCGCCTGTCTCGCGCTTGTTTTATCCATGAAAGCCCGCCTGCGGAATCTGGCGCTGTTTTCCGCTCTTTTCGGACTGGCATGTCTGGTCCGTGTCAACAATATTCTTTTTGCGCCGCTGATGCTGCTGGCTCTGTATCTGCGTTACGCGGAACAGTTACGCGAGTTCCGGCAGTGGTTCCGTTTCCTGCTGACGGGCGCGCTATCGTTTCTCGCGGTATTTTCCATTCAACTGGCGGTGGACTGGATTCAGTTCGGCAACCCGTTCACCCTGCCCTATGTCCTGCACGGGGAAGCTACGCAGAAGGGCTTTTCCTTCAGCATGGTTCCCTACGGGATCAAACTGCTCTGCAACTCCAATCATGCATGGTTCGTCACAGGCACCCTTGCACTGTTTTTCATTTCCTCGCGCCGGACCCGGGTTCTTCTGGGCTGGTGGATTTACCCGCTGATCTTTTTCTTCTTCGGCTATCCGATGGTCTTCAATAATGCAACGCGCTTCATTCTGCCTGTTTTCGCCGGACTCGCCGCAGCAGTTGTGCTGGCGGATCTCTGGAAACACAATTCACCCTCCATGAACATGCGAATCGTCACGGTGCTTCTCCTGTCGGTATTCCTGACCGCGCCGGTGTCATCGCCGAGGCTGGCTCATCTGCTGCCCTGGAATCTGCAAAAATATGGGGAGTCGCCTCAATCCATGCAGTTTATACAATATTTCATACTGATTCTCTCCCTGCTTGTCTTCCTGACCGGTCTCCATGAACTATGGGAAAAACGGAAAAATCAGGCGGCATTCCGCTCCACACTCATGCCGGCGATATTTCTCGGAGTCTTTCTGCTGCTTTTCTACTGGGCGAATCCGTATGTGACGGCATCCGCCATGCTCTGCGCCTTCCTGCGCACGCTTTATGACACTGTGCTCCTCATCCGGGAAAAGTTCAGAACAGTTCCGGCTGAATGTGCGTCGGCGGGTTCAGGATTGACCTGACCGGCTCGAAGGTCATGCGGTGAATCGGGCAGGTTCCGTATTTGCGGACGGCTTCGGTATGGAGTTCCGTGCAATATCCCTTGTGAATCTCGAAATGGTATTCCGGGTAGACTGCCGCGATCTTTTCCATATAAAGATCACGGTGTGTCTTGGCAAGAATGCTTGCCGCGGCAATGGAGGCGGATTTTGCATCGCCTTTCACGATCGACTGCGAGGGAACGGGAAGCCCCTTGACCGGATTGCCGTCTATCAGTGCGAACTGAACTTCTTTCAGCTGCTCCAGCGCCAGTCCCATGGCTTTCCATGTGGCACGGAGAATATTGATCCGGTCTATCTCCTCAGGAGAAACCTCGCCGACGGCATACAGAATGGAAGGCTCTCCAAGAATCCGTTCCCGTATCCGCATCCGCTCGGCATGGGAGAGCTGCTTGGAGTCGAACACTCCGGCGGGAATCCGGTTTCTGTCGGTAAAAACAACTGCGGCGGCGACCACAGGCCCCGCCATGCAGCCGCGTCCGGCTTCATCGACGCCTGCAACAAAAGAAAACCCCTCTGCCCACTTTACAGTTTCGCAGGCGAGGAGTCGATCCCGCACAGACAAAAATCCTTCCGGAGAAGAACTTTTGACGGCGGTATTTTTCCTTGTCATGTCCGCAGGACGGAGGATCAGGCGTTGAACTTCTTTTCCTTGACCTTGGCGGCTTTGCCGACTTTGTCTCTGAGATAGTAGAGCTTGGCACGTCTGACATGTCCTTTGCGCTCCACTTCGATTCTGTCGATTCTGGGAGTGTGGAGCGGGAAAATCTTTTCCACGCCGACGCCGAAAGAGACACGTCTGACAGTGAAGGTCTCACGGATTCCGCTGCCTCTTCTTGCGATGACAACGCCGGAGAAGAGCTGGATACGCTCGTTATCGCCTTCGACGATCTTGTTGTAAACTTTTACGGTGTCACCGATGTTGAAGTCAGGAATATCCTGCTTGCACTGCATTTTTTCGATTTTGTCAATCACGTTCATATTTTTAATCCTCCGATTTTGATTCGTTCTTCAAAGCAAGATCGGGGCGCCTCCTCAATGTTTCAAGGAAAGCCTCGTTCCGCCTCCACTTTTCGATCAACGCGTGATTCCCCGAGAGAAGCACGTCCGGCACCGTCCAACCGCGAAAATCGGCGGGCCTTGTATATTGCGGATATTCCAGAAATCCCGATTCCGTCGAAAAGGATTCATCAACATCCGATTCATCACATCCCAGCGCACCCGGCATCAGTCTCACCAGCGCATCGCACATGACCATTGCCGGAAGATTGCCGCTCGTAAGGATATAATCCCCTATCGATATTTCGCGATCGACAAGATGCTTCCTCACGCGCTCATCCACGCCTTCATAATGTCCGCATACTATAACCAGATGACTTTCCTGCGCCAGCTCCGAAGCGATCTTCTGCGAGAACTGCTCCCCGCGCGGACCGGTCAGAATGACTTTCGTATCATCTTTTCTCAACGCTTCCACCGCTTCAAAAAGCGGTTCGGGCTTCATCAACATTCCCGGACCGCCTCCGAAAGGCTTGTCATCCACCGTCTGGTGTCTGTCATGCGTATAATCTCTGAGATTGACCGCATTGATCTCCACGATCCCGTTCTTCATTGCCCGTCCCACGATACTGCATCCGAGGGGACCGAAAAAGATTTCCGGGAACAGAGTAATGATGTCAATACGCAGACTCAGTCCATCACCTCAACGCTGACTCTGTCCTGCATTCTTCCGGCTGCACCGGCGACAAGGGCGCGCAGAGCGATAATGGTTTTGCCCTTTTTACCGATGATCTTTCCGGTGTCTTCTTTCCTGCAGGAAATTTTGATGACTTTGACTTCGCCATCGGTTTCGGTCACAACCTTGACCTCATCCGGATTGTCAACCAGCGCGCGGACGACATAATCGACGAACCCTTCCAGGTCCTTCAAAGTAACCGGACGCAGATTGGAATTTCCGGAATCGGAAGCCGCGGGAGCCGCCGAAACAGACTTCTTATCTTCGTCGCCGGAATGTCCGCCGCCGAACAATTTCATTAATGCCTTGATAACCACGGTACATACTCCAAGGTTCAGGCCGCCTGAAACAAATGACGCCGCCACAATAAAATGCGACGCCTCAAGATCACAGTCTCACGACTGATCAGGCTTCGGCCGCTTCCTTCTTAAAATTCTTTTTCTTGGTATAGGGATCCGCAGCGCCTCTGACCTTGGATTTGCCTTCTTTGGCGCGCTTGTAAATGTCTGCCACAGTCTCGCTCATCTGAGCGCCCTGGGAAAGCCAGTATTCTGTTCTTTCGACATCAAGTTTCTCATTGCTCTGTTTCGGATCATAGAAACCGAGTGTTTCGAGGGTGTAGCCGTCGCGTGAGGAACGGATGTCTGTTGCAACCACGCGGAAGCTGATCCAGTTCTTCGCACCTGTCTTTTTCAGTCTGATTCTGACCATAGTAAGGTTACCTTATTCTCATACTGTTTGTTATCCGGCACGGCGGCCTTTCCGCGTGCCCCTGTTTTTCTTCCTTCACCGCCCGATCGCAATAAGTAGAGAGCGGCAAAAGTCAAATAATATACCCACTCATTTCCCAATTTCAAATCATTTTCCGGCTTTTTTTGCATAAGCCATTCGATTTCAGCGTATTTTTTTACGAAAAACTTGATTTTTTCCAAAATACTTTTCTCATAAAAATTTGATTTCCTGCAATATCCCGTATAATGTATCATATGTTTGCAAAAATAAAATCTTTACTCAGGAGTAATCTATCATGTTTCGCCGTTCCCTGCTGCTGTTTGCAGTCATGACACTCTCGCTTCCGCTTTACCCGCAGGAGGAGACGCCCGCGCCGGATGCGCCGAAAAAAGAAGAACCGAGTCTCATTAAGACAGGCGTCGTGGTTTCCGCCTCGGCAACTTCGGAAAAACCGGCGGTTTCTTCTCCTTATGGTGACCAGAAGAACAACTCCCCCTGCTGGATTGAAGTAACGGTGAAACCGGATGCCGGGCGTTCCGTCAGCATTCATGACTACGTGCTGACCGCCGACGGCAGCGAATATCCCTGCGTGGCGGTCGCATTGGACGGCGACAGCTATTCCGGCGACATATGGAAACTGGAACAGATGGACGGCAGTAAAAATTTCAAAATGCTTTTCCCGGTTCCCTCAAAGGATAAGGAATATAAGATTAAATTCAAGCTTCTCCCGACGTCGCTGACTCCGATCAGGCTGAAATTTGCCGCTCCAGCAGAAGAAAACAAGTAAGTATCAGCTATTTTTCAGCAAAAAATAAAATCAGGTACCTTGAAAAACGGAGTTGAGGCATTATCTTATCAATTCGTTTTTTGTAATCATGAAACAAAGCGGAAATTTGCAATACAAGTCAGGGGAAGGACTGGTTTCCCTGGAGAAAGGTAAAGAAAAATGAAGAGAACGTATCAGCCCTCAAGACTGAAAAGAGCCCGTAAATGTGGATTCAGAGCAAGAATGGCGACCCGCGGCGGACGTGCGGTCCTCAGCAGCCGCAGAGCGAAAGGCCGCAAGAGACTCGCTCTCGACTGATGCGCAGTTCCCTGTCTGCCCGTTTGATCCGGGAGGCAGTTGGTGAAACATTTCGCCGGATCTCATAACGTCTCTACGGGTTTGGATGGCAGAATCTTGAAGCAGACACTGACAGAACATGACAAGTTGAAGCTCAAGTCCGATTTCATGCTGGTGCGTGAAAAAGGGAAAAAACAGACAAGCCCGTTTGCCGTTTTACTCTACCGGGTCCCCGACGGGGACCAGAGTCTTGATTCAGTGAAATGCGGCATCATCTGCAGCCGCAGATTCGATCGCCGGGCAGTAAGAAGGAACCGGGCAAGACGGTTGCTGTGGGAATCTTTCCGCCTGATGAAGCAGAGGATTATGCCATGTCAGATGATTTTCATTCCGAGACGAGAGATTCTGAATGCCAGAATGCAGGATGTTGCCGTTCAGATGGAAATGATGTTCTTCAGGGCGAAGATCCTGACGCATTCCCAGAAATAAAATTTTCTTTTTCTCTTTCCGGATTGCTTCTCCTGATGATCTGGTGTTACAAGAAGGCAATCTCTCCCATGCTTCCGAGATGCTGTCGTTTTACTCCGACGTGTTCCGCATATGCCGCAGAAGCCATCATGACCCATGGCGTTCTGAAAGGGCTTTGTCTTGCCGTATGGCGCCTGATGCGTTGCCAGCCCCTTTGCAGGGGCGGATATGATCCGGTGCCGCCCCGGGGCTTCTGGCGGGTCAAATAATGAAAGGTAGAAAAGTGAAGTTTGATAAAGAGACGTTCATCGTAATCGCCATTGCTCTTGCCATTCTGGTCGGTTGGGGAATCTATTACCCGAAGCAGCAGGCGGAACAGGCTAAATACAATCAGCAGCAGGCAATGATCGCCAGAACTCAGGCGCAATATGCCGAACTCGCCCGGAAGCAGGAAACGCAAAACGCGGACGGGAAAGCCGATCTTCCGCAGGCAGTTGCAAAAAAAATGGAACCGGAAGCCGTCAAAGCCTCCCCCGCCGCTTCCGCCATCCCGCTTCTTCCCCTTGTTACATTCGGGAATGAAGTTGCGGATTTTTCGATCAATCCCAACACCGGCACCATAGACAAAGTGGAGTTCAAACAATTCACTACGTCCAACAAGAAGGAGCCCGTGGTTTACGACTCCGTTTACGCCCCTTACAGAACATTCTCGCTGACCGGGCTTGACTCATGGGTGACGGTGGAAATCGGCAAGCCCGTCCAGACCGGAAACACTCTTACGATCTCCCGCATACTTGCCAGAAAAGCCGATAAAATCAGGATCACGCAGCTCTTTACTCTCGACAAGAGCTCTTACAGCCTGAAATGCGATATCACGGTCCAGAACATTTCTTCTGAAAACATCGTGCTGCCGGAACTTAAAATCTGGACAGCCGGTCTTCCGCCGCTCCGCAATTTCTCCGGCGATGTTCTCGTCCGCGACCCGCGTTATATTGAATACTGCCCGAGCTCCGCGCAGAAGGGAGTTTCTCTGGACCCTGAGATGAAGGAAGAGAAATTCAAAGCGGTCAACGGCAGCATCCCCGTGGACTGGGTCGGCGTAACAAACAAATATTTTGCATCGCTCCTGTTTCCGTCGAAACCTTTCGACGGCGGTTTCGAGCTTCGCCGCAATGCTGTCCCGAATGAATTCGGAAAAGCGGGCGAGGTCTATCACATGCCTTCGATCTGCGGCATCTATAGAAACGTGGCCCTGAACGCAGGTGATTCTCTGAAGCTTGACTTCTCCTGCTTCACGGGGCCGAAAACCCTGAAACAGATCCGCCAGCTGCCGGAGTCCACCATCTCCGTTCTGCATCTCTCCTATTTCTCATGGATGGAGTTCCTTGCACGCCCTCTGATGTGGCTCCTGGATTACCTGAAAGGGCTCAGCGGCTCCTACGGCATTGCGATTATTCTCCTGACGGTCATCGTCCGCGTGGTCTTCTGGCCGGTGACGCAGCGTGCGAACAATTCCATGCGCAAGATGGCGAAAATCCAGCCGAAGATCAAAGAGCTCCGCGAGAAATATAAGGAGCGCCCGCAGGAAATGAATGCGAAGATGATGGAACTTTACCGCGAGGAAAAGGTCAATCCAGTCGGTGGATGCCTCCCGATCCTGCTTCAGCTGCCGGTGTTCTTCGCTCTGTATTCGGTTCTGGAATCCGCCGTGGAGCTCCGTCATGTGTCGTTCCTCTGGGCGACCGACCTGACGAAACCGGACCTTGTCGGGCCGCCGCTTCTGTTCGGCTACGGCATCCATCCTCTGATCCTGATCATGACAGTCCTGATGGTCATTCAGCAGAAGATGACGCCGTCCACAATGGACCCGATGCAGCAGAAAATGATGATGGCAATGCCGGTGATCATGCTGGTCATGCTCTACAATCTGCCGTCCGGACTGACTCTCTACTGGACCGTCAGTCAGATATTCAGTATTCTTCAGATGAAGTATAGTCAATACATCGCAAAGAGGGAAGACGAAAAAGAAGCCCTCAAGTCAAAATCTGCATAACAGAAATGCAAGAGGTAAACATGGAAAACGAAAACGTTACAGACACAATGGAACAGGCTCCCGCAGCGGAAGCCGATGTTCAGGCACCCGCACAGGAACAGCCGCAGCCGGCGAGAGAACAGCGTCCTCAGATTGTTGTGACCCAGGAAATGCTGGATAAGTCGAAAAAGACTCTTGCCACAATGCTGGACTATCTCGGACTCGAAGGAACCGTGAAAGCCGAAGGAAGAACCTCCAAAATCAACCTGCTCGTCAGCAGTGAAGATGCCGGACGCATCATCGGCAGGAAAGGGCAGTCTCTGGAAAGTCTCCAGACCCTTCTCAACAGGATGATGCAGAAGGAAAATATCGATTTCCCGAAAGTCTATATCGACATCGACGGCTACTCCTCCAAACGCGGAGAACGGCGGGAAGACAGACGCGACGACCGCAGGGGCGGCGACAGACGCGACAGAGGCCCCAGGGGACGCCGGGACAGCGGCAGGTCTTTCCATGACGATGACGACGGCAACGAAAATGACGAGAATCTCCGCCAGCAGGCGATCGACGCCTCCAAGGAAGTCAGACGCTGGGGCGAGCCTGTCACCCTGCCCCCGATGAATGCGCATGACAGACGCATCATCCACATCACTCTCGAAGGCGAAAGCGACCTCCAGACAGAAAGCACCGGAGAAGGAAACTTCAAGAGCGTTGTCATTTCTCTCAAAAAATAACTCTTTTCATTGAATTAATTCAAAGTCCCGCACAGCTTCGTTTGCTGCGGGACTTCCTGTACCCGGGGAAACAAGCATGAGTCGGTCGGACAGAAACAGAACCATGACAATCAACGAACAGGAGAGGGCGGAACTTCTGTCGCGGCTTCTGGTCCCGGAAAACAACAAAGAACTTTCTCTGGAAGAGATCACTGACCGCACCGTCAATGCAGACCTGATATCCGTCATGCCGCACCTCCCCGCCGGTTTTGTCGATCTTCTCATCATCGATCCCCCTTACAATCTCACAAAGGATTACAACGGCAAGCGCTTCCGCTCCTCCTCCGATCAAGAATACATCGGGTATGTGGACCGCTGGTTTCAGCCGCTTCTGCGCCTTCTGAAAAAGAATGCATCCATCTACGTCTGCTGTGACTGGAGATCATCTCCGGCAATCTACTCGGTGCTCTCCCGTTACTGCCGCATCCGCAACCGGATCACATGGCAGCGGGAAAAAGGGCGCGGCGCCGCCGCCAACTGGAAGAACTCCATGGAGGATATCTGGTTCGCGACGGTTTCCGGCGATTATTACTTCGACGTCAACGCCGTCAAAATGAAGCGGCGCGTCATTGCACCCTACCGTTCCCCCGCTGGAAAGCCGAAAGACTGGACAGAGGAAAACGAAGGATGTTTCCGTCTGACGCACCCGTCCAATTTCTGGGATGACATTTCGGTTCCCTACTGGTCCATGCCGGAAAATACCCCCCACCCGACACAGAAACCGGAAAAACTGCTTGCCAAGCTGATTCTCGCCAGCTCCGCACCGGGCGCCTTTGTATTCGATCCGTTCTCCGGTTCAGGAACGACCTCCGTTACGGCAAAAAAGCTCGGACGCCATTACGCTGGGGTCGAGATCGACACGGAATACTGCCTGTTTGCGGAAAAGCGTCTGCGAGAAGCTCAAAAAGACCCCCGCATTCAAGGTTATACAGGCGGATTCTTCTGGGAGCGCAATACCCTGGCGCATCAGAAACGCATGAGGAAACAGGCGCAATAAGGCAATCGTTCCCGAACATGCTTTAAATGCCTTTCCCGTTTTCCGGCAGAAACTCAACAGTGATTTCCACTCTGCCGTCATCAGGGACAACGGTCTCGAAAGAGGCAATATGAATTCCGGGATTCGGGGAATCGAACTCATGCATCAGTTTCTCCGCCGGAGTGATTCTCCACTTGCCGCCCCGGTTTTTCTTTACCGCAAGTTTTTTCCCGCCGGAACACAGCAGCAGTGTTTTCTCACCCGAAGCCTCCGCCGCAGTACAGAACTGCCAGCGAATCCGGGCATTCGGTTTCATGCCGCTCAGGGAATCCGTAATTTTCAGAGTCTGGTCCGGACGAAGCTCCAGTCTGCGGGTCACTTTCTTCGCCCTGCCCCGATACAGAGAAGTCAGATCAAGGACACACCGGTCCGGCTGGAAATCGACGATTCCGGCATTGCCTTTCACGAGCTGCGGCTCTCCGTCAATCCGAAGGATGCTGTGGCTGTCCGGTCCAATCCGGAAAATGCGCCAGCGGTCACTCTCCTGCCTTGCATCCCATAATGTGAGCCCCAGCGATTCGATCCGGTGATAATTCTCGGCTCCAAGATCGGAAACCCAGCGGACACCATTTGCCTCATAGACGAAAGAACCGCCGTCCATATGCCCATGCGGCCCCGACGGGGAACCGCCTTTGACGCCAAGATAGGCATCCGTGGATTTCCAGCCCGTCCGATAGGCGGCGACCGGAACCTCCGCCGCATCGCCGCTGTAAAAGACAAGTTTCCGGCTTGCGGTTTCCGCCCAGTCCTGCAGATACAGCAGGGAAAGCGGAAGCAGCCGGTTCCGGCTGTTCTTCAGCGTTCGCGGACGCAGCTTCGTTTCGCGCTTCAATGCATTCCGTTCATTTTTTGAAAACCAGTCGGGACGGTTGAAGCGACGGATCAGCCAGTGCATCGCAAAAGAGCTTCCAAGTCTCTTTCCACAATCGGCATAATTGAATAACTCTCCTGTTGGTGCAGTCGAAGCAATCACGAAATCGCCGGTCACGGAAAAACCCGGAATTTCCGAAAGCCCGAAATCCTGTCCGAATGCCCCCTCCAGCAACGCCAGCAGAACCACAGTGAATTCAGTTCCGTATCCCCAGTAGGTCGGTCCCTCCGGGTAGGCGCCGTTCGGAGAAAAAGAAGCTTTCATGGAGCGCGGCAGATTACGGATCGCACGCAGAATCGTCTTTTCCGCCAGTTCCGGTTCCGTTTCGGCAACGGCGAGCGCGCCCGCGACCATTCCCGCATGGCAGACCTGATTCCAGTTATTCTTCCCCGTAATCCACCAGTGTCTGCCGGCAAAGGAAGGCTTGATTCCCTTTTCTATGATCGCGGTGCGGATTCTCAAACGCTGTTCGTCGTCCAATGTATCATAAAGCCAGTCATAGCCGACGGCAAGGGCAAGAGTCATTTCCGCGACATCAAGAAAATGCGATGGATTCCAGTCGCTGAAATCGGAAACGGCACACATTTCCCGCGCGGCGCGTTCGGCAAAACTGCGTTCCCGAGTCAGATGATAGGCAACCGCGAGCGTATTGATCCTGTAAAGGACATTCCGGCTGACTCCCAGCAGACGGCGCCCCTGCATGATCCGTTCCGCGGGAGCTTCTTTCAGCAACACCTCCGCATCATGAACCACACGTTCCGCAAGAGCTTTCCCGCAGACAGTTTTCCGTGCATCTTCCAAAGGCAGGAATCCGGTCTTGGAGTCAACGAAAAGACGGGGATGCGCGCCTGTAATTTCCGGCAGCATGATAGATTTCTCCTGTTGTTGTGCCGCTCCGGCGGAAAAGAACAGGAATACCGCCGGAAAACGGAGTAAAAATAGATATAAAATTCTCATAAGCCAAAATCCTTGCATCAATATAGTCTTGAAGAAAGATTTTACCAGCCGTTTTCTGAAAAAACAGGTCAATGCGGAGCCAGCAGAAGGAACGGGTAAAACGGAATGTTGCGCAGTATCCAGTAAAGGACAAGGAGAATCAGGACAGGGTATACGACCCACGGACGCAGGGCAAGCGCCGGTTTCCAGAGCAGGACACCGATCAGGATCAGGGACGGAAATAAAAGCAGATTATAACGGAACGCCGCGGGAAAATCTCCGTGGAGAGCCGCATAAAGCGCCCGTGTCGTCCCGCATCCGGAGCAGTGAAGCCCCGTCAGCCTGTAAAAGGCACACTGCGGCAGCCAGCGCGTCGAAACAGGGTTATGAAAATACAGGAATACCAGTCCGATTCCGCCGACGGCAGCAGCGGAAAGAAAAAGCAGAATCTTAATCAGGCGATCCGTTTTTACTTTTCTGACCGGATCATTTTCCCCCCGTAAATCAGGATGCCGCATGATCTGCAAAAGTCCCGAGCACCTGCAACGCAAGATAGATTCCATTGATGACAATTCCGGTGCCGAATGCAATCCATGCCCACATGGCGGCTTTTGACGATGCCTGCTGCGCACCTGCAACATCGCCGCTCTGCAGCAGAGACGATACCTTTGCGGCGTAGACGATGGAAACAATACCGAACGGCAGGCAGCAGCACAGCGTAGTGATGATCGCCTCGGTTAAGTGCGATTTAACTTGAACCGGTGGAGCCTGACGTACTCCGCAGTGAGTGCAAACATCCGCGTTCTCCGGGATTTCTTTTCCGCATTGTGAGCAATACATGTTCTTTCCTCTCTTTAATTATAGATGATGATAAGAATTAAAAATACAACATTAAGCAGGAACATCACACCTCCCGCAAGAATACCGAACCACGCATGAATCTTCCCCCTCGCCTGAGGATTTCTCTTTGCAAACTGCAATCCCTTGATTCCTGCTGCAAAAGCGGGAATCCCAGCCAGGAAACCGCAGATCAGAGACGCCAGTCCCAGATAATAAGCCCACAAAGCCCAGGAGTTGTTCGGAATGAAAAAAGCCGTGGCATCATCTACGACCACGGCACGCTGTCCCAGCGAAGCGCCGCACGCAGAACAGAATCTGGCGTCTGCGCCCATTTCCTTTCCACAATTCTGACAATACACTGCACCCTCCTTTTTTCTGCAAATATAAACAGGGGAAGAAAGAAATGCAACCGGAAAATGAAATTATGAGCTACTTTTCCAGCATTCCGCCGCGTTTGCCGACAATATAATTGCAGACATTGTCGCCCGTCACATTGCACGCGGTTTCAAACATGTCAAGAAGCGGATTGATGCCGATGGCGAGCGCCACAATCATCGCAACCTCGGCATCATTCAATCCGAGATTCGCCAGCACCATGAACAACAGGAAAACGCTTCCGCCGGGGATGCCGCCGGCTCCCACCGATGCGAAGACAACTGATATCAGCAGGACAGCCAGCTGCGACACTCCAAGCTGAATCCCGAAAATATTTGCGGCGAGGATTGCGAATACCGGCAGATGAATGCAGACGCCGTCCATATTGATTGTGGCTCCAAGCGGCAGAGCGAAACTTGAAAGCTGTTCCTTCACATGAAGCTTTTCTTTTGCAATCCGGAAAGAAATCGGCAGAGTCGCCGCGCTGGAGCGGGTCAGGAACGCAGTAATCACCGCCTCCTTGATCTTATTCAGGACACGGTAGGGATTTTCCCGGCAGAACAGCAGGAGGAACATCGGATAGATCACGAAAATCATCAGCAGGACACCGATCATGACGCATCCGGCAATCCGCACATAGGGACCGAACAGTTTCGTTCCGTAAACGGCGAAATTGACTGTCGTAAGCGCAAATACGCCGAAAGGAAAATACTCCATGACCCAGTCGATGATCTTGAATGACGCCTTCTGCGCAGCGTCAAACACGTCAAGCATCAGCTCCACAGCTCTGCCGGCTTTTGATTCCTCGCCGTGCTGTTCGATCACTATGCGCGCGGCAAGCCCGAACAGAATGGAGAAAATGATGATCGGCAGGAACTGTCCTTCCGCAAGCGCCTGAAACGGATTCATGAAAAGGTTGTTGATGAACTGGGAGATACCGTTTGCCGTCCCGTGCATCTTCATCGCACCGACCTGCGGCATGAATTTTTCGGAAAGCTTCTGCGCATTCTCCATTGCGGGATTCATGACCACGGCGAGGAAAATTCCGAAGATTCCGGCGAAAAGCGAAGTCAGGAAATACCATACAAGGACCGACAGCCCGAGTCTGCCGAATTTTTTGACCGGCAGGCTCGCGGCTCCGGCGACCAGAGAAAAGAAGATAATGGGAATCACCACCATTTTCAGCATCGCAATGAGAACCGTTCCGAAAGGCGACACGGCCGCCGTGATCCGGGCAAGCAGTTCCTCTCCGTACCAGGCTCCCAGCCTGGAGCATAAAATACCGGCGGCGATACCGAGAATAAAAGCAATGGCGACGCGCCAGACAAGCGCCACGGAAAAATATCCGGCGATGATCTTTTTCAGCATACAATCTCTCTTTTGTTGTTTTTTCAATGAAAACGGAATTGCTGAAGGTAATATATCATTCCTTTCCGCATTTTGCCAGAGAAATTCGCCTCCCGAATTCTTCAAGATCGCTCACGGTAAAATCGGCAAAATTGCCGGGGATTTTTTCCGGCGGTTCGGAACTGATCAGCACACCTGTGACTCCGGCATTCGCGGCAAGACGCAAATCGGTGTAAAGACGGTCCCCGCACATCGCGGTCTCCTCCGGCGCGACACTGTTCCAGCGCATGATTTCAAAAAGGATTTCAGGATTCGGTTTGCCCAATACGACGGGGGAACGCCCGGAAACTTTTTCCAGACATGCGGTAATGCTCCCGCAGTCGATCAGAGTCGTCTCCCGCTCCGTCGGACACTCCGTATCAGGGTGTGTCGCAATCCAGAGTTTGCCCCGTTTGATCCACCACGCCGCCTTGCAGAGCCGTTCATAGCTCAATGCTGTATCAAACGCCGTCACGACAGCATCGGGTTCGTCCGCCATATTCACATCAAAAAATCCGTGCCCCTCCATCTCCCGCCGGAAAACCTCCGTCCCGATCATGAAAAGCTTCTTTACCGACGGATAGCCAGATTTCAGGCAGGCAACCGTATCCAAGGTGGAGGTGAACATCTGTTTCCGCTGTATCCTGATCCCGAATTTGTACAGATGTCCGATATAATCCGCCACGCTCCGGGAGGAGTTGTTCGTCAGAAACGTATAACCGATTCCGAGATTTTCCAGCCGGCGCAGGAAAGGCAGCGTCGTCGGAAACAGTTCTTCCCCGCGGTAAATTGTGCCGTCCATATCCATCACGACATGGCGGAGTTTCGAGAGGTCATGCTTCACGGCTCGAATCCTCTTGTGAATACGACATTGACTTTGCTTCCCTCAAAGTCGCGAAGCAGGATATCACCGGCGCAGACCGGTTCACAAATCTTCATGGAATACAATTTTTCCAGCAGCCTTTCAATCAGTTTTACGGGAAGCGCCTGATC
Source organism: Lentisphaeria bacterium (assembly GCA_019408975.1). Lineage (GTDB taxonomy): Bacteria > Verrucomicrobiota > Lentisphaeria > Victivallales > UBA1829 > UBA11452. Next base: position 18,873 of record DXVA01000019.1, read on the forward strand.
GGTCCGCACAGGAAGATACGGCAGCTTTTCCGAGATACAGCGAACGACGGCAGTCACAACACGGCGCGGATCGCGCATCTCATTTTCCGCATAGGCGGTCCCGCGTTTGCAGGTATTCCCGGCGACATGAAGCAGACCGTCTTCCCCGACAGTAATTTCAAGATGGCACCCCGCAGGGCAGCCGATGCAGATTTTTTCAACTTTCTTCATGCCTTCACCTCCTCCAGTTCAAAGTTCAGACTTTCTCCGGCAGAGCAGTCAGCAGTAAGCGCCACAGGAAGATCCACGGAAATCATTTCGGCAGGTTTGATCCAGCGTAGTTTCCTGCGCAGGATCTCCCTTTCCCCTGCCCTCACGACAAGATCCGCTGCGGAGGCAACAACCTTCGGACGCATGTAAAAATGTCCGCTCTCAGCGGAGATATAACTGTTCGGGACGACGTAGCGTAAATGCTCTCCGCACATTGTCTTTCCCTGCGGAACCGGGTTTTTCCCCTCCGTCCCGACCCACTTCACGGCACAGGCGGCGCAGCGCAATGCCTCCTCGGACACAAAATCCACAAGGTCATGCACATGGAGTACGTTTCCACAGGAAAAGATTCCTTGTACATTCGTCATGAGATTTCCGTCAACCCATGCGCCGTTCGTTACCGGATTCAGTTCGATGCCGCACTCTTTCGCAAGCTCGTTTTCCGGAATCAGCCCAACAGAAAACAATACGGTATCACACTCAATTTCCCATGCTTTTTCCATCCGGGGAAGACCATTTTCCAGAGGCGCGGCGGTAACGCTTTCGACCCGGTTCCGTCCGTGAATATTTATTACGCCCGTATTAAGATGGAGCGGAATATTGAAATCCTCAAGACACTGTGCAATATTCCGGCTCAATCCGAACGGATAAGGCATAATTTCAATCACGGCTTTCACCTCAATCCCGCACCATGTCAGCCGCCGCGCCATAATCAGCCCGATATCCCCGGAACCGACAATCACCGCTTTTCTGCCGGGCAGACACCCTTCCACGTTCAACAGCCTCTGCGCAAGCCCGGCGGTAAAAATTCCGGCTGCCCGGTCACCGGGAATCCCCAGATTCCCCCGGCAGCGTTCCCGGCATCCCATCGCCAGAATCACAGCCTTCGCATGGACAAGAGTCACACCGTCCGCCCTGGAATAGACCGTCAGGATTTTCTCCGCGCCGCAGTCCCTGATCTTCATGACAGTGGAACTCAGCAGAAAAGAAGCCCCTGCCCCCTCCGCCTGTTTCAAAACCCTTGCCGCATACTCGGGACCGGTCAGTTCGGCATTGAAATAATGGAGCCCGAATCCATTGTGGATGCATTGCAGAAGCACTCCGCCCGGTGTATCTTCACGGTCGATCACAAGAGTCTTCATGCCTTCGGCAGAACAGCCGTATGCGGCAGTCAACCCCGCCGCGCCTCCGCCGATCACGGCAATATCATAATAACGTGTATTCATGTTCAGCCTCCCTTTTTCACATCCCCGAGACGCCCGGAGATGAATCCGGTGTTCCCGCCGCGTTTCGTCGCTTCCTCCAAAGACATTCCGGTTTCCCGGGCAATGATCTTGAAGATTTTATAAGAGCAGAAACCTCCCTGGCAGCGCCCCATTCCCGCACGGGTGTAGAATTTGATTCCGTCCAGCGTAGTATGCCCGTGCCGGATCGCTTCCACAATTTCCGCCTCGGAAATCTTCTCACAGCGGCAGATGATGTTGGTCCACGCCGGATCTTCCCTGTGAAGCCGGTCCGCTTCTTCCTCAGATTGTCCCCGGATCTGAACCGGAGGCTCCAGCATGGATTCAAACTGCGCCTTTTCTTCAAGACGGACTCCGTTTTCCCGGAGCAGTCCGCAGATATATTCGGCAATCGCCGGAGACGCAGTCAATCCCGGCGACTGAATTCCCGCCGCCTGAATCAGGTTTTCCGCCTTCTTTGAAAAGGCGATATAAAAATCATTGCCGTCCATGACCGGGCGCGAACCGCTGAACCCTGTAATCAGATCGCGCTCCGATACCGCAGGCACCATCCGCTTCGCCTGACGGAACACAGCCGCCCTGTTTCCAGCCGTGGTCGAGTGATCCTCTTTATCATCGACAATCTCAGCAGTCGGCCCGACCATCGTCGTTCCGTCCACGGTCGGAATCACAAGCACGCCCTTGGAATGTTTCACAGGAACAGGAAAGACCACTTTGGACGGATACGCCGCAGATGCCCGGTCCAGCAGATATTCCTCGCCTTTGCGTGCTGAAATCCTGAACTCCTCCGCACCGAATATCCGGGAAACGTCATCCGCATGAAGTCCCGCTGCATTTACCGCATACTTCGCCTTGACCCTGCGCCCGTCGCGCGTTTGCAAAGTCCATACGCCGTCTGTAAAAGAGGCATTCTCAAGTTTGCAGTTTACAAAAAATTCAACCCCGTTGCGTTTCGCCAGTTCGATCAGGGAAAAGACGTAACGGTAAGGTTCCACGACACCTCCGCCGGGCGCGTAAAGCCCTCCGGCGACATCGGGCGCAAGCTTCGGTTCCAGTTCCAGCATCCGTTCCGCGGAGCAGAGTTCAATCCGCGGCACCCGGTTTTCCACGCCCTGACGATAAAGGCGGCGCACCTCCGCCAGCTCCTCCTCCGAAAACGCGGCAACGATGATTCCGCACCGGCGATAAGGAAAACCAAGCTCATAATGAAGTTTTTCGAACATCAGGTTCCCGAGGATTTCCAAACGTCCCTTGAGTGTAGTCAAAGGATAGTGAAATCCGCCATGCACAATGCCTGAATTCGCTTTGGACACACCGAAACCGGCATCCGCCTCTTTTTCCAGCAAAGCCACATTCAGCCGGTAACGTGACAAAGCTGCCGCAGCTGCCGCACCGGTAACGCCCGCGCCGATGATCGCAATGTCATAACATGCATTCATAAAAAGCCTTTTGTTTAGTTATATGTTTACTAATTAAAAACTACACTTAAAACACATGAAAGTCAAATGAAAATTCTGAAAAATATGAAAATGAACTACCCCGATGCAGGAGCATACAGGGCACCGGGAAGCCGGGCTCCGTATTTTTTGTTTGTCCCCCGAACTGTTCTCCAATTTTTTCACGAAAATATTTCGTATGAATTTGACATCGCATCCGGAACTCCTTATATTACAGCTAACGAAATAATTTCGTGCAGGAGAAAAATTCGTATGCCAGCCAGAGTGTCATTGAAAGAAATTGCCGCGACAGTCGGCTTGTCCGTCGCAAGCGTTTCCGAGATTCTCAACAACCGCCCGAACAATTACAGCTCGGAAGCGACCAAGGAACGTGTCCGCCGGGCTGCAAAAGAGATGGGATATCAGGTCAGTTTCGGTTACAAGCTCCTGCGCAGGCAGAAAACCCGCACCGTGGCAATCATGAATTCAAGGGCGCAGATGAATGACGAGGAACATGTCATGGCGCTCACGCTGCGCCTCACGACCGGCTTCGACAAACTGGGGTATGCCGCCTACTACAATGCATTCAGCGATGATGCCGAAGCAAACCTGAAAAAAGTCAGGGAGCTGATCGGGCGCGGCGTGGAGTCTTTTGTTTTTCTCGGCCAGCCCTTCGGACAGCAGGAGATCATGGCGGAACTGGAAGCATCCGGCATCAACTCCGTCGGAATCGCCACCACATTTCCCCGCTGGGTCAAGAGCTGTCTTTTCATCGGCGGCGAAGCGCTGATACGCTATTTCAGATCGCGGATCGGAGACAACTTCCGGTTAATTTGCGAGAAGAAACAGTGCAATCCGTGCTGTCACGGGTTCGGCGCTCTGATGCGCGCATACCCGGAGCTGAGCGAGCGGGAAATCCGGAAACGCTTCATCTATCCCATGGAGGATATTGACTTTTATGTCCCTGATCCTCATGCAAGCTGGGAATGCCACGGATTCAAAACAACCGGGCTCCTGCTCCATGATTTTCCCAATATTGAGGGGATTATTTATATGAACGACTCTTTTGCGGTCGGCGGGGGCAACTGCCTCCTGCAATCCGGTTACAGGAAATACCGCTCCCTCCTTCTCGGGGGATTCAACAATGACCAGGTCATCCGGAATTATCCGCTGCCGATCTGCTCCGTACAGCACAATCTCTCCAGACTGGCGGAGGAACTGGTCAGGGAGGCACTTCTTTCAACGCCGTGCGGCAGGCTTCTTTCACCGGAACTTCACATCCGCATTCCGACAGGAAAAAGAGGGTATCCCTACTGGACCGAGCATATGGAAGACGCTCTGAAAGCGATACATCGCCTTTCACCGGGCTCCAGATCAGAAAACAACACCGTTTTACATCATATAAAGAAAGGAAACAGAAATGAGAAGAAACCAAACCGTTAACAGCCGCAGCGGGCATTCCGTCACGGGTTTCACCCTGATAGAATTACTCATCGTTATTGCGATCATTGCGATTCTTGCGGCGATGCTTCTGCCGGCATTGAATGCGGCGCGCAGTACTGCACAAGGTGCCAGCTGCCGCAGCAACCTGAAACAGCTCGGAGTGGTATGGTTCCTGTATGCAAACGACTATAAGGAACGATTATTGAGCGCACATATCCTTGACCGTTCCGTGCGTTCCGATGGAAAACCCTGCACCTGGGTGGAGTACCTGACGAAAAATAAAATCGTTCCGACCAGCATCCGGGGCGCCGGCGCCTCGGCATACAGAACAAGCAAACTCCTGCTCTGCCCGACTGACTCGAAACCGGGATATATGTTCAACTCTCTCCGCGTATACGACAGTTACGGCTACAATTACTACATAGGCCCCTCCAATGTATTCGACACCGTTGACAGGTGGCTGCAACTGTCACAGCCAAACCGCTACCTCAGCCGGACACTCTTATGGGGAGACAACTGGACCTGTTACAGACAGGATGGCGACCGGACAGGAAGCTCCATGAAATACGGGACAGGAAACGGAGTCGCCCTGATCGCCCGCTACAAGAGCGCGTCCATCGGAATCGACAGGGCTCACAAAGGCGGAGCAAACAATGTCTACGGCGACGGCCATGTCGAGACCGTGAACTATGTGCTGGCTTACGATGAACGCGTCTGGCTCTGGAAGGCGCCGAAAGAGAGTGATCTGGTAAAATACTATCAGGGATACTGATGAACAACAAACGGGAGCAATGAAAAAATGAAACGGTGGATGACAATGTTTGCCTGCTGCGGAATGCTGTCCGCATTCGGCAGTGACGCGGTGAAAGCAAGCCGATGGGGCTTCAATGCAGAAAATGCCACGGAATGCCTGCAAAAAGCGATCGATTCCGGCGCACCGGAAATCCTTGTCGACAATACGGGAAAAGACTGGATCGTTGATAAAATCCGTCTGCGTTCCAACCTGGAACTCCGCTTTGCCGATGGCGTAACCGTCCGTGCCCTTCCGGGCGCTTTCCACGGGCTGAACGATTCTCTGTTCGAGGCAACGGACTGCAAAAACATATCCCTGAAAGGCAACGGCAATGTACGGCTGGTCATGAATAAAAAAGATTATCAGGACATCAGGCGCTACAAGCCTTCCGAATGGCGCAATACACTTTGTTTCCGCGGATGCGAGAATGTTCTCGTCTCCGGGCTCTCTCTGGAATCAAGCGGCGGCGACGGCATTTATATCGGTGCATCATCCCGAATGCGGGGATGCCGGAATGTCGTTATCGAACAGGTGACAGCCACGGATCACCACCGCCAGGGGATCAGCGTGATCAGCGTGGACGGCCTGAAAATCCGTCACAGTAAATTCAGCAATACAGCGGGAACGCCTCCCATGGCAGGCATTGATTTCGAGCCGAATAAACCGGATGAATGGATCACCGGCTGCGAGATCAGCGACTGCGAATTTGAGAATAATGCGGTCGGCATTCTGCTTTACCTGAACTTGCTGACAGCGCAGACAAAACCGCTTTCCGTAACTTTCCGCAACTGCAGGCTGACCGGAAACCGAATCAATATGATGCTCAGCGCAAGCGGAACAACGCCAGTAAAAGGGAATATCGTATTTGAGAACTGCCGTATGGATTCAGCGAAGGCAAATTCCGTCATATTAAGCAATCTTCAGGGAAATATGATGAAAGTCCTGTTCAGAAACTGCCTGATCGATAATGGAAACACCGGAGCTTCAGCCGTCACGGTCAGCACGAATCTGCTGCCGGACATTGCCGGAATCACTTTTGAAAACAGTAAAATCATCACAGGCGGAGCCCGTCCGCTGGAATTTCAGAGCCTTTCCGGCGCAGGCGTGACAGGAATTCACGGGAACCTGAGCATTCAGGAGAAAAACGGACAGGAAAGGCAGTTTGATTTCCGGAAATTCATGCTCGCCAACAAACCCGATGAAGCGATAAAAAACTTCAAAGTCGCAACCGTTGATCTGAAAAAACTGGTTCCCGCCGGAAAAGGGAAGAAAGAGGCAAAGAGCAAATTCTTCCGCAAGAAATTCAAAATTCTGCAATATGTCGAATCCGGCAAACCCGTCAAACTGGATTTTGCAGTCAGAAAAATCTATAAAAGCCCGATCAACATAACGGTCGATGTGAAAGACTCGAACGGCACTCCCGTGGATCAGTTCAAAATCACAAAACTCCGCCAGTCCTATACCTTGAAGAAAAACAACGGCAGCGAAGTCATGATGCTGGAAGTCAATACCGGCGCACATGCCGTCGCCCTGGCTTCCGGACACCCCGGACAAGCCATTCTGGCGGATACGAGAACCGGAATGTTTTATGCATCGGGAGCAAGATTCTACTTCATGGTACC
>DXVA01000190.1:0-1251 GCA_019408975.1 Lentisphaeria bacterium
GAATATAATATTGACAGACAAGGAGGTTTTCAATGTCGGACGGAAATGAACACACACGGAAAGAATGGACTCTGTTCCTGATTCTCGCTTCCCTTCTTTTTCTTGCTCCGCTGTTTCTGACGCCGGTTTATGAGACATTCCGCAACCGGAATGTTTACCTGCCTGATGAAACGCCCTGTTTTGACGGAGCCTCTCCCGAAGCCGGACAGCTGGGCATGACAGGCAAGTCCGCCTCCTACCGCGTGCTGGAATGGAAACGTGTGCCTTATCTCCCACGGGAATTCAATAACGGACACTGGTTTCCTGCGGAATACGTTCTGAATTTCTACCGGATTCAGATGGAAGACGGAAAAGAGGCATGGGCATCGTCCGATCTGCTTGTCATTGACGGCAAAACAGAAGTTTTTACATTTACGCAGGAGCGGCATCTGCCTGTAGCGGTATCTTCACTTCTGGGGCTGCTGCTGGCTTTCGTTTTCGGCAGCCGGATTCTCAGGAAACCGTTTGCGCATGGCGGGCGCGGCAGCGCCGGAGGCTTCGTTCTGGTCATGTATCTGATTGTCTTCCTGAAGCAATTTCTGCTTGCAGCGTGGCTCTATCTTGGAAACAGTGCGCAAATCCGACTGACGGATGAAAGAGCTTATTTCAGAATTGCCTATGAACTGTTCCACGGAACAACGGAGGCATGGAACTATACAGTCGGATATCCGCTGCTGATTTCGCCAGTCCTTGCCGTAACGGGAATCTCCGAGGAGGGGATGCAGAAAGCCGGTGAACTGCTGTCCGCATGCAACGGATACGTGGTTATGCCGCTCTGCATGGTCATGCTGGGAATCATCCTGTATCATTTTTCCGCTTCCCTGCGACGCACATTTTACATTCTCTGCGGGCTTTCCCTGATTCCTTTCGTTATTTTCCCCTATGAGAATTTCCCCCTCGGGCTCTTCTCGAACTGGATTGACCTGCCGGCTCTGTTTCTCTCCTACAAAACCTATTACACGCTGATCGGAAGCGGCTGCAATGCCTTGAGCGATCCGGCTTCGACCTTCTTTATTCTGCTTTGCATTCTGCTGGGAATATTCCGCGCCCGGGGAACATGGCGGATGATGTTCCTCTCCGCAGTTTTTGCATTTGCGTGCCTGATCCGGATTAACAATATCTTTTTTGCTCCATTGCTTGCATTCCTTTTCTGGGAAAGCAACAAGGATGTTTTTCGGGAAAAACGTTTTACCGTTTTCCGGGATGCCGTCT
>DXVA01000190.1:1261-8340 GCA_019408975.1 Lentisphaeria bacterium
GCGGCGTTTCTGATTGTGTTCCTGATTCAGTTTCTGGTCAATCTGCGCGACTTTTCCTCTCCGTTCCTCTGGCCTTACGTCCTGCATGACACCGCAAGCCAGGGATTTCAGCTGAAAGCTTTGCTGAACGGCGGAATGACATATTTTGTGAAATGCAATCTGCTTCTCTTTTCATTCGGCATTGCGGCAATGATTTTCATGAGAGACAGAAAATTACGTATTCTGTTTATCCTGTGGACTCTTCCCCTGACTCTCTTTTTCAGCGGTTACGTCTGTTTCGCCGCAAGTCCGATCCGTTTCATCCTGCCGGCTCTTTTCGGACTTGCCGCGGCAATCGGATGCGGCGAGTTCTGGAATATCGCATGGAACAGACGGACTTCAGCAGGCGCCGCGGGACTGCTGTTGCTGATGGTTCTTGCTTATAATCCGTATTTCCATGTGTTCATTTCGACCCGGCTTTATCACAGCATGTCGTTAAGCGCACATCTGGACGCATGGTTCCTGATCCGCATGGCAGCGCTGGGAATCTGCCTCGCAGCCGCGGTTCTCGCGATGCGCAGGAAGATTTCATTTCCCGCCTGCTGCTGGATTGCCGCTTTTTCCCTGTTTTTCATCGGGAGCGGCGAACTGCTGTGGGGGCTTTCCCTGCTTCTGCTGATCTATGGAGTCTGGCTGTTTTCCAAAGACGTCTGCAATGTTCTTTTCTTCCGTTCCGCCACACATTGAACCAGCCGGCAGAGTCCATATGCCGCAAGAATGGATGCGAACGGAGCAAAAAACGGATAACGATAGCGCAGGATCATCAGAAACGGAACCGCAAGGATTACGGCACTTGCGGGGGACAGCAGCAGGAGCATGGCGCATATGTTCTTTCTTGCAAACCATACTCCGCAGAGGAAAAGCGCAAAAAAGCAGATGAAGTATATTCTGAAGCAGACCGCGATTGTTTTTGAGACTGCCGCCGCATTCGGAGCAGCCCTGAAACAGTGCAGGACTCTGTTCCACACGATAAAAGCCATTTTACCCGGATTTTCGCGGATGTATTCCCACGCCCATTTCTTCCAATACGGATTGGCATCGACAATGGAATAGATTTTCCTTTCTCCCAGCAGTTTCACCTTTTCGCCATGAAATGTGTTCCATGCAAGGTCTGTCCGTTCTTTATATTCGGGCGTATCCACATAACGGTAAGTGATGTAAGAGACATCGCTCGATGCCTGGGAAAAGGAATAGGGCCCGTAAAAAGAAAGCGGCGAGGGAATTCCCGCGGCACGCCAGTTGCGGATCATCCACGGCAGGAACACAAACAGCCCGGCAAGCCCGAATGCCGCCGCGCTTCTGAAAACGGACATGCGCATCTCCTTCCGCCGGAGAAAGCAGATTCCTCCGCAAAGGCAGAAAAGCAGAAAAAGCATGATTCCCTGCGGACGGGTCAGGACGGCAAGCGCCAGCATGGCGCCGCATAAAGCGGCATATCCCGGTGCAAAAGAATTCCGGATGCACCGGCACAGGAAAAGGTAGGAGGCACAGAGGAAAATCAGAAAGAGATTTTCCGAAGACCAGCATAAAGAGTGATAAATGGAGTATGGATAGAATGTGTAGATCGCGGCGGCAAGAAAACCGACGGTGCTGCTGGAAAAGACCTCTCTTCCGAGCAGAAAAGTCATCAGAATACAAGCGGCGCTCAGAAAAACAGTTGCGACTTTTGCAGATATATTCCAGTCGAACGGCAGAAAATAAAGTCCCGCTCCCAGCAGAGGAAGAAGAGGGGGACGGCTGAAATCCGTGTGCAGGTCACTTGCACGATCCTCCGGCACCGCCTCATACCAGCGGTAGGAAGTAACGGAGAAACCGTTGCCTTTGTAAAGCTGTTCCGAAATATCCCGGTATTCATTGCCGTCGTTATGGAAAAACTCATGAGGCAGATGAAGCAATCCGTAGATTCGAGGGATCAGCCCCGCAATCACAAGCAGGCAGAGAGCGGCAGTCAGGATTTTCCGGTTGTTTTCCAAAGGATTCTTTTTCAAAAATTCATACAATCTGTTCATATCTGGTTCTTTCCGGTAATTCAAGGGTAAACGGTCTAATCTAATGCCGCATTGTATTTTTACAAAGTTTTTTCCCTTCCGAATTTGAAAAAAAAGCATTTTATGATACATTACAATGGCAAATGAAAAATTTGCCGCACCTGCGGCCCACACTCAATTATGGAGAAATAAAATGGGCAATCTTTATCTGGATCAATTCATGTCCAAGTTCGAATTCGAAGGTCTTACCTTTGACGACATCTCACTGCTGACTCAATATGCGGACTTTCTGCCGGATCAGGCGGATATTTCCACCTATTTCTCCAAAAATATCAAGCTCAACGTCCCTTTCATCAGCGCCGCCATGGATACCGTAACGGAAAGCGAAATGGCGATCGCCATGGCAAAGCTCGGCGGCATCGGCGTGATTCACAAGAACCTGACTCCCGCACTTCAGGCGGACGAGGTCCGCAAAGTCAAACAGTATCTCAACGGACTGATCCGCAAACCCGTCGTTTTCGATGAAAATGCGACGCTTGGCGAAATGCTCAAGGAAAAATCTGAAAAGCAGTATTCTTTCTCCGGCTTCCCGATCGTCAATTCCGAAGGAAAGCTGGTCGGCATCCTGACTTCCCGCGACATCAAATTCCTGACGGATTATTCCCAGAAGCTGAAAGATGTCATGACCACACAGCTTGTCACCGCTCCCACCGGCACACAGCTGGAGGAAGCGTTCAACATCATGCGCAAAAACAAAGTCGGCAAGCTCCCCATCGTTGACAAGGAAGGCAATCTCAAGGGACTTTACAGTTTTCAGGACGTCAGCACCCTGATTGAAAAGGAGGAACCCGCTTACAACCGCGATTCCGAGCACAGGCTCCGGGTTGCCGCCGCGATCAGCCCTTATGACTATGAACGCGCCGCCGCACTCGCAGAAGCGGATGTGGACGCGCTGGTCATTGATACCGCGCATGGGCACAGCAAAGGCGTGATTGAAACGATCAGGCTCTTCAAGAAAGAATATCCCGAACTCGATATCGTTGCCGGAAATATTGCAACTGCCGCAGCGGCGGAGGCTCTGGTTGACGCCGGCGCGGATGCGATCAAGGTCGGTATCGGTCCCGGTTCCATCTGCACGACACGTGTTGTCGCCGGAGTCGGCACCCCGCAGGTAACGGCTGTTTACCAGGCGGTCAAAGCGGTCAGAGGCAGAGTGCCGATCATTGCGGACGGCGGAATCAAGCAGTCCGGCGATGTTGCAAAAGCTCTGGCGATCGGCGCATCGTCCGTCATGATGGGATCGGTTCTCGCGGGAACTCTGGAAAGCCCCGGCGAAAAAATCATTCATCACGGAAGACGTTTCGTTGTTTACCGCGGCATGGGCAGCCTTGAGGCTATGAAGACCTCCAAGGGCAGCCGTGAGCGCTACGGGCAATCCGATGTGGACGACTCCAAGAAGCTGGTTCCTCAGGGCGTCGAGGGCATGGTGCCTTACAGAGGTCCGCTCTGGGAGGTCATTCACCAGTTTGCCGGGGGGCTCCGCTACTCTCTCGGTTACTGCGGTGCGCGTGATCTTCCGACCCTGCGTGAAACCTCGAAATTCATCCGTGTCAGCGGGGCAGCTCTCCGCGAGGCGCATCCGCACGATATTCTGATGCTCAAGGATGCTCCGAACTATACACCGGAAGCATAGGATTTTTTGATACGGGGTTCCGGCTTCCCGCCTGAATTCCGTATGTATTTCAACTGATTGAGAGGGAAACGGGAAAAATGAGACTTCTGTTTTCATTGTTCATGTTTCCCGCAATCGTCACGATCGCGATTGCCGCACTCGCCGCCATGTTCATCTATCTGGACGGCGGCGGATTCCGCCCGAATGTCGAGTTCCACTCTTTCTGGTCGCACTTTTATTTTGCGATGCTGCACCTGTCGATGGTGACAGGGCTGATTCTTTCGATCCTGACCTGTGCCTACACCGCCGCGATGTGCCTGATCGGATTCATCATCAAGACATGGCTCGGCGCTCTGCTTGCCGGCGGAATCGCGGTGTTTTCTTTTCTTATCATGAACTATCTGATGAATACAGTCATTTAAGGGGAAATGCTATGATTTCAGACATCCGGATCGGTCAAGGCTGCGACGTGCACCGTTTTACGGAAGGGCGTCCGCTGATTCTCTGCGGGGTGAGAATCCCATATGAAAAGGGGCTCCTCGGGCACAGCGATGCGGATGTTGCCGTCCATGCGCTGATTGATGCGTTGATCGGTGCGCTGGCTCTCGGCGATATCGGTCATTTTTTTCCTGATACGGACCCGAGGTATCAGGGTGCGGACAGCATGGGGCTGTTGCGGGAAACTCTTGCGCATCCTGCATTTTCCGCATGGCGGATTTCCAATATCGACCTGACGCTCATCACGCAGAAACCGAAACTGGCGCCTCATATTCCGGCAATGAAAGAATCTCTTTCCAACGCATTGTCTCTGCCGGAGGAACGTGTTTCGATCAAGGCGAAGACGAATGAAGGCATGGGGTTTGTCGGACGGCTTGAGGGGATGGAGGCACGCGCCGCGGCAGTGTTGATCAGGTAGCTTTCCGGTTATTCCCGTTCTCTGGCATAGATATCAATGCACATGACAGCTTCCAGCTGGGCGACCGATTTATTGAAGTCGGTGATCACCGCCGCATTCTGGAGCTGGATATCAATATAATAAGCCTGAACCTTGTCCATACGATCAACGGACGCATGGTATTTCTTATAGCGTTCCGCAACGAGGTCGCGCTGTTTCTTCGCCTCTTTCAGCAGATTGCGGTAGATTCTGACCTGTTTGAGATTGTTTTCATAATTCGCATAGGCGGAACGGATCTCATTGATGATCTGGAGATAAGTCTCCGCCATATTGAACTGGGCGACCGCAAACATGGTCTGCATCTCACGCATGGCGTTGTAACGGGCAAAGCCGTCGAACACCAGCCAGTCGGCGCGGACTCCGTAGGAAAGCGAGTTGTTGCTGAAAGAGGAATGGGAATCCTTGAACGCCTTGTATTGTGTCCGCATCTGCGTGCTGCCATACCCCGCCTCCGCATAGACAACCGGAAAATAGGCACTGTAACTCCGGTATTTATTGTATTCGGCAATCTTGAGAAGCTGCTGCATGATGTGCATTTCGGGACTGTTCGCAAGGGCAATGTCCAGACACATTTCCACGCTGTAATACATCTGGCGGATATTATCCTCGAACGGATGCACTTCCACCTCCGAAGGCAGTTCTCCCTCAGAGTACCCCATCAGCCGGGCAAGCGAATAATTGGCGACATTTCCCTGATACCGCGCCGCAATCAGGCTAGTCTGTGCCAGGCCGCTCAGGATGCTGAAGTTCAATACTTCGTCTTCCGGACGCTTCCCCTGTTCCCATTCGGGTTTGACTATTTGATAAAACCGGTTCTGAAACTCGATATTTTCCTTCTGAATCCGTTCGACTTCCTGCGCCATCTGGATATCGTAATAGGCATATGCCACAGCACGGCGGAGCATGCAGAGAACCTTGTACTGCATTGCGGTCTGCTTCCTGACTTCGCTCTGCATGGCTTTCACATTCAGATAACGGGCAAAACCGTCGAACAGCAGCCATGACGCCGTCACGGAGCTGTTGACTTTGAAAGAGATGTCGCGTCCGGCGGCATTCATCATAGGGGGATTGACCCTGCTGCCGTTCCACTGCATGTCCTGCCCGACAGTACTGCCGAAATGAATTTCCGGCGCATAGGAGCCAAGCGCCTGATAATAACGCATCCTTGCGGCGTTGACCGCATGATAAGCGGCAAGATAGTTCTGATTGTTGAGCTGTGCGATATGTTTTGCATCCATGAGGGAAAGTTTTTTTGTTTCCCGCAGGATCTGATCGGTTGCCGCACGGTTGGCGGACGTATATTTCGCGCCGAGCAGAACCGGCGATGGCGGCGTATAGGAATAACAGCCTGCCGCAAATACAAGAAAAAACAGAAAAACCGTACAAATAAAGAATGGTTTCATCATATCCCCCCCGGGTTTTGATTCTTTTTATAACATACCCTGCTATTGCGTCTTGTCAAGAAAAAACCGGAGCCTTCCTCGTTTTTCCTTCAGGACAGGCAAGGATATTTGCCTCAAACAGTCAACCTTTTGTCACGGACATCAATTCTGAATTGAAAGCTGATGATTTTCAGATTCAAACTGTTTCCATTCGACTGCCGTTACCGGTTCATGGAAATTTGCAACCCTGCTTATAAAAATCATGACTGAATACTATCTTTTGAATCCTTCAAGAAAAAATACAGGCTGACTTGAGATGAGACCTTTACTGAATATCTCCTTCCCTGTCATCCCTGCAACATGTCCATCGATAAAAACCATGTTTACCGCACCTTTTGCCGGGAAATCATTGCCGGCAGCATACATGGATGTCTGTTTCTCCGTACGCACACCGCCGCCATGTCGAAAACCAATATGGTAATAATAGGTTGCGGAAGCTCTGTCCTTACGTCCGCTATCCATGACAACCAGTGTCGAAGCCGGATTCGTTACCGCGGAAGTTTTACGGTGAACCTTAAAGCCTGCTATCGTTTCCAAAGTATTTCCGGTGAGACATACATTGGTGGCATAATGAGTGTCATACCATAACTCTCCAGTCCCGCCTATTCCATCCCGTTCCGAAGGACAGGCAAAATAGCTCTTTGACAATCTCGGTTCACTCCGACCGAAAGGCCTGCCTTTCGCATCGGGAGCAATCAACGGGCCGGTGAACAAAGCAACCTGCTGGTAATACTGCCAACCTGCAATATTGTAGCCTTGGATGATCCAGCCGTTGTAGGCATCGCTGTACATCGTCTGCCCGATTCCTATGGTTTTCAGGTTATTGGTACAGGAGATTCTCCGCGCCTTTTCTCTTGCCGCATTCAGCGCCGGAAGCAACATGCCTGCCAGAATTGCAATAATTGAAATAACGATGAGAAGCTCGATTAGGGTGAAAATTCTCATTTTCACCCTGGAAGTAAGAACAGAAGAACAGGGAACAC
>DXVA01000191.1 GCA_019408975.1 Lentisphaeria bacterium
TTTACCGGCCGAACCAAGATTCAAGGCGCAAAAAAGGCGTGCTCCATTTTCAGGAAACACGCCTTGAAATAATTCACAGGCAGACTGTTACTGCTCCATGAAGATGCCGAGCGCTTTCTGGATCATCGGGGAGAACTTGACGATCACAGGAGTGAATACAACGGCAACCATGCTCATGAGTTTCACGAGGATGTTCAGGGACGGACCGGAGGTATCCTTGCAGGGATCGCCGACCGTATCGCCGATGACGGCTGCACCGTGGACGGGATTCTTGCTTCCGTCGGCAAGTTTCTTGCCGCCGAAGTTGCCTTTTTCGATATGTTTCTTGGCATTGTCCCATGCACCGCCGGCGTTATTCAACATGCACGCGAGGGAGAATCCGGCAGCCAGTCCGCCGGCAAGGAGCCCCATGATTCCGGCAACGCCGAGAATCAATCCTGTCACCAGCGGAACGATAATCGCCAGCAGGGACGGAATCATCATCTCACGCTGAGCGCCTTTTGTGGAGATCTCAACGCAGCGGGCATAATCCGGTTTGTCGGTTCCCGCCATGATGCCGGGTTTCTCTTTGAACTGACGGCGAACTTCCTCCACCATGCTTCCGGCGGCGCGTCCGACCGCTTTCATGGTCAGGGCGCAGAAGATGAACGCCATCATCGCACCGATGAACATGCCGCAGAGAAGCAGCGGGTTCATGATATCGATGTGGTAGATGTTCATGAAGACCTTGATGTTGTCGATCATCGGATTGTCCAGCTTCATCTTGTCCGCAACGGAAAGCAGATCAAGCTTGCGGGACCAGATTTCGACTTCCTGAATTTCAGCGGCAAGCAGAGCCATGGCTGTCAGAGCGGCGGAGCCGATCGCAAAGCCTTTGCCCGTCGCAGCGGTTGTGTTGCCGAGCATGTCAAGCGCGTCCGTTCTCTCACGGACATGCGGAGGCAGATGAGACATTTCCGCATTGCCGCCCGCGTTGTCGGCGATCGGGCCGTAAGCATCGGTGGCAAGTGTGATGCCGAGGGTAGCCAGCATACCGACGGCGGCAAAACCGATGCCGTAAAGCCCATGGACCGTTCCGCCGCCTTCGGCAATGGAGTGGAAACCGCCTGCAAAGCCGTATGCGCAGATAATTGCAAGAACTGTGGCAAGCACCGGAATACCGGCGGAAAGCATACCGACAGCCAGACCGTCAATAATCGTGGTCGCAGGCCCCATCTGAGCCTGGGAAGCAAGTTCCTTGGTCGGTTTGTATTCGTCGGATGTGTAATATTCCGTGGAGTAGCCGATGATCACTCCGGCGACAAGACCGGCGACAATCGCACCGAAAATACCCCAGGTGATGACATGGCATGCCGCAAGAACTGCACATGCGACAACGATCAGGGCGGAACTGCCCCATGTTCCGATGCGCAGAGCCTTCAGAAGGGTCATCATGCTCGCACCCTCTTTGCAGCGGACCGCGAAAATACCGATGATGGAAAGGATGATGCCGATACCGGCAACGATCATCGGAGCATTGACACGCATCACCACATCGGCGGTGGTCAGCTTTCCGGCAACCAGCGGAAGCGCGGCACCGAGCGCGGCAGTCGCAAGAATCGATCCGCAGTAGGATTCGTAAAGGTCGGCGCCCATGCCGGCGACGTCGCCGACGTTGTCGCCGACGTTGTCGGCAATGGTCGCGGGATTGCGGGGATCGTCTTCCGGAATACCTGCCTCGACTTTGCCGACCAGGTCGGCGCCGACGTCAGCCGCTTTCGTGTAGATGCCGCCGCCGACACGGGCAAAGAGCGCCTGCGTCGAAGCACCCATGCCGAAGGTCAGCATGGTCGTGGTGATTTCCATCAGTTTGTGATCAGGAGCGATCGCACCGGCTTTCACAAAGGTGATGCCGAGGATGGAGAGTCCGTTTGCCATATGTTCCGGGGTGTAAACGAGCTTGTCGAGGATGAGATACCACGCCGTGATGTCGAAAAGCCCGAAACCGACGACGACCAGTCCCATGACCGCTCCGGAACGGAATGCAACCTGAAGACCGCGGTTCAGGCTCTCGCTGGCGCCCTGCGCGGTTCTGCTGGATGCCGCAGTAGCCGTCTTCATGCCGAGGAAACCGCACAGACCGGAGAAGAAACCTCCGGTCAGGAACGCGACAGGCACAAAGGGATTCTGCACACCGATAACGGCAAGAATGGTGAAGATGACGAAAAGCACCAGGAACACGATTCCCACGCGGGAATACTGCTGTTTGAGATAAGCCATCGCGCCCTCGCGGACGTAACCGGCAATCTCCTCCATCGTGGAGTTTCCTTTCGGTGCTTTGATCATGAGTTTGTAGCAGATCAGAGCCGCGACAAGCGCAACAACGGCGCAGATCGGGGCAATCCACCACACGGGGGTAATTCCGCTCGGCACCAGAGACTCTGCAATGGATGTCTTCAAGTTGCCGATTAAATCATCCGCAGATGCCGTCGATGCCAGAGACATCACAGCCGCTCCGGAGATCCATGTGAAGAGAGAGGACGTTTTCACTTTTCGCCCACCAACCTTTCAATTTGTTTCAGTACACATGCATGCGCACTAAAACCGTTTACTATAAAATAAAATCTAAAAGACCGGAGCCTATATTATAGGATGAAAAATAGCAAATTCAAGAGTCGGAATGAAAAAATATCCGGAATAAACGGTATTTCTGAAAATTCAATTTTTTTTCTTTTGGCATCTTGACATTTCTTTTAATGTCGATTATAATAAAAACAACAAAAGAATATCAATATATTACTTTTAACATAAAAGAATATCGGTCATGAAAGAACAGGCTGCCGCAAGCAAATATGAAAAAATCAAAGCGTTCCTGCTGGAGGAGGCGCTGAAGCCGGAATCCCGCCTGAAGATGCCGACTGTTCAGGAGCTGATGAGAAAATTCGGCGCGTCACAGTCTCCTGTAAGCCGCGCGATACGCGATCTTGAACGGGATGGCGTCGTGCGCTGCCGGCGCGGTTCCGGAATGGTCAGCTGCAGTATTCCGGTACACGAGGAAAATTTTCCGGTGACAACGGAGAAACCCGGAAAAACCGTGCTTTTCCTGCGAACCGATTACTTTGCGGAATCGCTCTGGAACATGGAGCACACCATCTTATCCTATGCCAGACAGAGCAGGATTTCAGTCATCAATTATCAGATGGGACAGGATGCGGACATCATGGCAATCATTGAAACAGTCAAAGCCTCGCATTCCCTTTCCGGCATCGTCATGAACAGCGGCCCGGAAGTAAAATCCGGCGAGGTGATCCGTTACCTGAGCGATCTTCCATTTCCGGTAGTGATGATCAACAGCAGCAATATTTATGAAGATGCGGGGAAAAACGTCACGATCCTTTCCCTGGATTCCGCACAGGCAGGACGTCTCTGCGTGGAAGCTCTGGTGCAGGCGGGACACACAAAAATCGGCTATGTCCGCAATGAGCCGGAATGCGACCTGACGCGGATGCGCCTCGCGGGAATCAGCGAAGCGGCGGAGAAAGCCGGCGTTGCCGTCACCTGTTTTCCGGGCACAGTCAAATCATGGGAAAACTCCGCACAGGCGGCGGAAAAGATCACGCGGCTTCATCTTGACGAAATCCGCTCTCAGGAACTGACCGCCATAATTTACTACAGCGGGATGGGAGCGCTTGCCGGGCGCCGAGTGCTTCAGCTCGCAGGATACCGCATTCCGGACGACATCAGCGTCATCAGTGAAGACGACGGCAGCATCATGGAGCGGCTCTATCCCGCAGGGTCCATCGTAACCGGGGAATATCTCCAGCAGTGCCGCGACGCGCTCGACATCATTACCGGAAATCAGCCGTCTCCCGGAATCAGGTTGTACGGCTATCAATATATGGAACGTGAATCGGTAAAAAGACTTAACCAATAAGAAGGAGCGGGGAAATGAGGAAAATTTTCACATTAATCGAACTCTTAATCGTAATAGCAATCATTGCGATTCTTGCGGCAATGCTGCTGCCGGCACTGAACAAGGCAAAGGAAAAAGCAAAAGAAATCACCTGTGTGAACAATCTCAAGCAGGTAATGCTGTCGGAACAGTTTTACGCCTCGGATTACAATGACCAGATGCCTTTGATCGTGACAGGACGCTGGGGAATTCTGTATTGGCCGGAAATTCTTTCCACCAACCGATATGTCCGCAATACAGAAATCTACAACTGTCCTTCCAATCAGACAAAGCCGTCTCCAAACTGGAATGTTTACGGAATGTGGCGCGCCGCCAACTCCGGATATGGCGACAAAACATGGAAAGACCGGGTTGACGAACTGGGCGGGTTCGTCGATATAAAGACCTCGCCGGAATCCATCTGCTACCGTTCAGGAAGGATCAAACAGCCTTCCGCCACCGTGATCTTTGCGGATTCCGTGCAAATTCCGGGCGGCAAGCAGATCGCTTACTGGGCATCTCAGGAATATCTCGACGGCAACAAGGGAATCCATACGATCCACTCAACGCGCGCCAACGTCGCCTTTGCAGACGGCCATGCCGGCGGGCATACAGCAGAACAATTGTCCGGAACAGCACTCAAAATCAAAAACACATATACCAGAAATCTGGCTCCGAGAGTCGTGAATTAAGCCTTGAACCTGAACAGGAAGGATGGAACCATATGAAAAAACTGACTGCAATCGCCCTGTTTGCCGCAGGAGTCGCCGGATTCACGGCGGAACACCCCGGAACAACGGACAATCCCTACGGAGTCTGCGCCCACCTGAACCGCTGGGAATTTCCTCAGATGAAGCAGGAGCTCCGAATGATGAAAGATGCCGGAATCGGGCTTGACCGCACCGATCTCGACTGGCGGCAGGTGGAAAACCGGAAAGGCAGATGGGATTTCTCAAAATGGGACGCCATCGTCAAAGCCGCCGGTGAAAACGGAATCGCCGTTCTGCCGATACTTGCCGGAAACCAGCCCCGGTGGGGTTCTCCTCTTGCAGAACACATGGCTGACTGGAAAAATTACCTTGCCGTCGTTGTCAAACGCTACAAGGACCGGATCGGATACTGGGAAGTCGTCAATGAACCCGACCTCGGAGAGTTTTCCGGCAAAACCGCCGAATACGCAAAATTCCTGAAGGAAAGCTATGACTGCATCAAAGCCGCCGATCCGCATGCCGTCATAGCCAACGGGGGACTCGCGGGGCGCTTCTCCGAATTCCTGAAGCTGGCGCTTCCCGGTTCGTTTGACGTATTCAATGTCCACATCTATTCCTGGCAGAACTATCCGGAAAGCGAACTTCGTTTTCAGCTGCGCCGGATCAAACAGGATATGAAACGTTACGGATTCGGGGAAAAACCGCTCTGGCTCACGGAAACCGGTTATTCAACGGCTCCGGCGCCGGACCTCAGCGGCATACTTTCCCATGCTCTCAAAAAACTTGCACTCGACAACCCTTCGCTGCCGGTTGTGCTCATTGACGATCCGGACTGCATGTATTCCACGGAATGCGTAAACCTTGAGCTCAAAAGTTTCTTCAGGGAGAAACGGAATTACCATCGGATACCGCTTGCGGGGCTTGCGGAGCTTGATCCCCGCAGCTACCCTCTGCTTCTCCTGCCGATGAACGAGGCATATCCTTCGGCATTCCACAAACCGCTTGTCTCCTATCTGGAAAAAGGAGGAACCGTCATCTACCCGGGCGGAGGAATTCCCTTTTATTTCAACTGGGTACGCAATGCAGACGGCTCCATTGAGAAGAAAGGAGCTTCGGACAACATCTGCAAAGAGCTCCATATCGGCTGGGAGGCATGGTGGAAAAACAAAAAGGCACCGCGTTCCGCCAAGTTGCTTGAGGCTGTTCCGGAACTTAAGGGAATTGATCTTCCAAAGAGTGCAAGCCGGTATCTCAGCGGGGAAAACCTCCAGGCGGGCGATAAGCTGATCCCGCTTGTGACCGCTTATTCCAAAGACCGGTCATGGTCTGCCCCTGTTGCCGGGATCTACCGTTTCAACAGCAATCTCAAAGGGAACCTGATTGCGTTCAGCTGGCAGGAGTACTCACACCGGACTACACCGGAATGGCAGGCAAAACTCCTGCCGCGAACCTTTCTCATGGCATTCAATGAGGGGGTCGGGAAAGTATTTGCTTACAGCTTCCGGTCACAGGAACAGTATTTTCCATTGGGGCGCGAAGGGCACTTCGGGCTGCTGAAACTGGACCTGACGCCAAAACCAGCCTATACGGCTTACAGAACCCTGACCCGGATGCGGCCTGCCGGTTCCACCGATCTGGGACTGTTTGTAAAAAACGGCATTCATGCAGCCGTCTGGAAAAAGCCGGATGGCCTTCCCGTCACCGCTGTATGGACTGTTTCACAGCCGAAAAAGATATTTCTGAAAACGACGGGGCAGTTCAAATCCGCCTGTGATTATCTGGGCGGAATTCCCGCAGTCCGCCTGGAAATATCTCCTCATGGAATCCGCATGACGGCAGATTCAGGGATCACCTATCTTGAAGGAGTGCAGGCGCTTCCTTGAAAATATCCCTCCGCAGCATCAGCGGCTTCCGGTTCTCCCGGCACCCGCTGATGTTCACGTCCCGGCAGATTCGCTGAAATCGGCATCTCCTCCTGCCGTCAGGAAAGAATCTTCTGAAAAACAGTTGAAAAGACAACTCCCGAATGTATATTATATCTTCCGTGCAGCAACAAAAGAATCAGGGAGTTTTCTTATGCCTTTGCCCAGTATTTTCGAAGCCCTCATGCTGATCTGTTTCGGATTCAGCTGGCCTTTCGCCATCATGAAAACCGTCAAGGTCAAAAACCCTGCGGGCAAAAGTTATATTTTCCTTTTCCTGATCATTATCGGCTACATCGCCGGATGTCTGTACAAAATCACCGGCAGATTCGACTTCGTTTTCTGGCTTTATCTCCTGAACGGGTTCCTTGTTGCGACCGATACCGTACTCTGCCTCTATTATCAGCACCGGAACAAAAAGAAGGCTGGACTTGTCAAAGCGGAAGAACAAACCGTCTGACAAGAGAAATACAGAAACACATAACGCAGGAAGCATTCTCACTCAATGCTTCCTGCGTTATCCTTTTCCCGCAGTTCTTTTCAGCAGACCGTCAGGCGTTCCGGCGCATATTCAGCCAGTTTCCCGCGGTCGACTTCAATGCCGAGCCCCGGCTTGTCAATCGCTTTCACCATGCACTCATGCATGTCGAACGGTTCAGCCAGAATATCATCGGACATATACATTGCGGAAATGACGCAGTCGGACGGGAGAGAGCAGTTCGGCAAAGTCGCCGCGGCAAGGCGCGCCGCCTCCGCCACGCCGGAACCGACGCGGCTCCCGATCCAGTTTGCAATTCCTTTTTCACGGCAGAAATCATGAATCCGCCGCGCATTGGTCAGGCCGCCGACGCGGCAGACTTTGATATTGATGATGTCAGCACTCCCCAGCGCCGCGCAGCACTGCGCGTCATGCATCGTGTGAATGCTCTCATCCAGACAGACCGGATTCCGGATTTTTTTCCTGAGAAGGGAGTGAAAGTAAATATCATGCTCGTCCAGCGGCTGTTCAATCATCAGCAGACGGAAACGATCCCAGTCCGCAATCAGGTCGAAATCGGAATTGCCGTAAGCATTGTTCGCGTCCACCATAAGGCTGATCTCCGGAAATTCGCGGCGGACCGCCTCAATATAAGGCGTATCGAAGCCGGGTGAAACTTTGATTTTAATCCGGCGGAAACCTTCGGCAAGTTTTTCCCCGACAGCCTTCACCAGCATCGACGGTTCTTTCTTAATCCCGAAACTGGGTCCGACTTCCACCTCCGCCCGGGTGCCGCCGAGCAGTTTCCAGCAGGGTTTGCCGAGCATCTTCCCGTAAATGTCCCAGACCGCCGCGTCAATCGCCGCCTTTGCAAAGTTGTTGCCTCGGAAATGCGCCATCAGATCCGTCACTTCATCAGGATGTCCGAACGTCTTTCCCCGAACCAGCGGAACCAGAGAATTCGTCAGAAGGTCGATGACGGAACCGACCGTCTCATGTGCATAAAACGGCACCTTGTCAACGGATGCCTCGCCCCATCCGGTCAGATCGCCGCTCCGGACCTCCACGATCAATCCGTTTTTTTCACGGATTTCCCCGGCGCTGATGCGGAAGGGCATTTTCAACGGAATGGAAAACGGGTGCAATACGACACCATCAATCGAAAAACTCATGATGCAACTCTCCTTTATTGATGCAATGGGCTTACAATAACAATAAAAGAGGAAAACCGCAAGTCTTCTGCGGCAATAAAAATGCAAAAAACAGAACCGGCGGCAGCGCAATGCCTGCGCC
>DXVA01000192.1:0-5498 GCA_019408975.1 Lentisphaeria bacterium
GAAGACCTTGCGGGCCGGAGATTTTCAATGTGTGGAGGCATTGAACCAAGGCCGTTCCGTCCTAAATCTGAAGTCCGGGAAAAATCTTATGATGGTTGATCCGCTCGGCTTGAAACTGTTTTCCTGGAAATTGGACGGGCATGAACTGATTCAGAACACGTTCGGCGTATCGGCGTTCTGGAGCCCGGGAAAACGCGGGGCGTATCTGGACTGCAACTTCAGAATTACCGGACAATCCCTGGAAAAAGACTACTGTCTTATCACGGGGGAACTCGTGACAACATCCCGCACCTATCCAGAGTTGCCCGGTCTCAAGCTCCGGAAAACGCTGAAGATTTCAAGAGACCTGACAAAGCTGGAAATCCTGGTCCGTCTTTCCAATCCCCACCCCGAGGCAATGAATCAAGTCGCATACCGTTGGCATCTGATTCCCGCCTGCTGGAGTTCAAAGAACAACGGTTTTCTGGATTTTTCCGGACCCAATATGCCTCATTCGATATTAAAACGTACAAATCAGCGGACACTGCTCCTCAATTCTGGCGGTAAGGGCTATTCCAGCATACTGAAACAGATCTTTCATGTCTCTGCGGGGGGAATCACCGAACGGGAATTCAAGGGTAAGGTCGTATTCTCGGACAAAAAAAGAGTGAGGGCGCAGTTCCTGCCTGAAAACCGGATCATCGGCGCCGCTGTATGGGACACGCCGAATATGCCGAGTCCGACCTTCGAACCTCTTTATCTGCCGCAGATCATTCCTCCGGGAGAAAGCATCTCGTTTATGGCGCGTTTTTCCGTGGAGTGAGGCGGCTGCGGCAAAAAGGAAAACAAAACGGGACCGCGAGAGGAGGAGAAAAATGCGTTACGGCATCTATTACAGAAAATGCGATATGGAAACAGCGCCGCTGTTCAGCAATAAGTATCAGGAACAGGGTATTGAAGATCAGGTTCAGACGGTTTGCCGCTCTTTTTTCGGAAAAAATGCGGAGAAAATTGACGGCTTGAACTGCGACGGTAATCATTATGTCTATCGTTTTTCCGTTGACGGCGAACCTTATCTTTTCCGCGCTGATACTGCGGATGATGACGACGATTACATGCTTGCGGAAGCGGAAATCATGAAAGTGGCTTCAGCATCTGGAATTCCCGTTCCGCGCGTTTACGGATGCGATGTCACTCGTTCCATTGTTTCGTGCCGCTGGCAGATCCTGGAATGGATTTCCGGGGCTTCGCTGTTTGAACTCGAGCGAAAGAAAAAATTGAATGTTCCGGTGATTGCTTCGCAACTGGGGAAGATTTTCCGGAAACTGCATGAAATCCGCATTCGGGAATTCGGTTTCATCGATACGGAGAAACTGAAGAATGGCAAAGGACTGTGCGGTCTCTGTAAGTCCTACGGAGATTATTTTTACTGCCGCCTGGAGGAGCATCTGGGTTATCTGGAAAAACATGCACTTGTCCCGGATGCGTATATCAGAAGGAGCCGGTCTGTTTTGTACGAAAATCGCAAACTTTTTCAGCACACAGAAGGGTGCCTTGTCCACCGGGACCCAGCCTTCTGGAATCTGATCGGACAGGGAGATTCCGTGCGTGCCATTGTGGATTGGGATGACGCTGTTTCGGGAGATCCCGCAGATGATATCGGCCTGATGCACTGCTTTCACGATGAGCCATTCATGGGGCTTTTCCTGAATGCCTACGGACAGGGCGACTCTGATTTCCGATGCAGGATTAATTTGCATTTCCTGCGGAACATGATTTGGAAGATGGTCATCCGTCATAAAAAGGGATATTTCGAACGGGGCTCCGGATTTTTTCTGAATCTTCCGGATTCTTCCTTGACATTGTACGAAATGACATTGCGGAAAATTGCAACAGCGTTGGAATGGAGTGAAAGATGACAAGATTTTTTGATGGAACAAAAAAGTTTTTGCCGGGACTCTGGCTTAACAGTGGTTCGGAAACCGCTGCGGAGATTGCCGCTCAGGCAGGTTTTGAATGGCTTCTGATTGATTGTGAGCATGGACTGATTACCGAATCTGCCCTGCTTTCGCTACTGCGGACAATATCCGGTTACAATGTTGTTCCGGTGGTTCGGATTCCATCCGCGGATTCTCCGCTTCTGGAGCGGGCGCTTGACTTCGGTGCTGGCGGCATTATGGTTCCAGGAGTTGAAACAAGCAGGCAGGCCGCGAAAATTTCCGCGAGAATGCAGTATCCGCCGCACGGCTGCCGTGGAGTGGCTTCATCCGTGCGGGCTGCGGATTACGGATTGTGTTTTCAATCCTATTTTTGTGAGGCGGGAAGTAAACTTGCACTGATTTGTCAAATTGAAACATGTTCCGGTGTTGAAAATGCCGAAGAAATTGCCGCATTGAATGCCGTGACCGGACTTTTCATCGGACATTCCGATCTCAGTATGAATTTGGGATGTTTCGGTGACTGGGATTCGCCTGCTGTTAAAGATGCGGAAGATACTGTGCTTCAGGCTTGCCGGACATACCATAAATTGCCGGGAATGCTTTTGAAAAACGGCCAGTCTGCGGAATCATTCCGACAAAAGGGTTTTCGGATGATTGCGCTGGGCTCGGATAGCGGATTGCTGAAGAGCGGCTGCGCACGGTTGCTGGATGTTTCAAGAAACTCCAGAACAACTGAAATCTGATTTCGGCAAAAGGAA
Source organism: Lentisphaeria bacterium (assembly GCA_019408975.1). GTDB lineage: Bacteria > Verrucomicrobiota > Lentisphaeria > Victivallales > UBA1829 > UBA11452. Next base: position 2,678 of record DXVA01000192.1, read on the forward strand.
TTCTGCCGAAGAGCAGTAACTGCTGAAGGAATCATAGTCGCCGGGCTCCTGCCGGCGGATTACGGGAACGCCGCATTTCTCAAAGTGAACGCCGGAAAGTTGCCCGGTGATGATTCCGTCAACCCCGCGCGACAGCAGCATATCGAGCGCCCGCTGGATGGTCTCCACATCGTCGCAGGTTTCCCAGAATGCGAAGAGAGCTGTGTATCCGCGCCTGGCAAGCTGCCGCTGGAGACTCAATACGATGTTGCCATAGAAACTGTTCGCCGGTTCCGGCAGCATGATGCCGATGGTATAAGTCCTGCGGAGGCGCAGCGCTTTGGCGGAACGGTTGGGCAGATATCCGAGACGGCGGACCGCTTCATAGATTTTCTCGCGCGTTTTCTGCGCCACCTTGTGCGCCGTCCGTTCGTCCATGGCGCAGGCGACTGTTGTTTTTGAGCAGCCGCAGTCTTCCGCAACGTCTATGATCGTGATTCTTCCCCGCTGTCCCCGCATGATGCTTCTCCTGTCATCGTCAGAAATATACCGAATTATACATCATAAAAGAGAAAATGCAATGAGAAAGCCGAAAGAAATCAGGACGGTTCGGAATGGGGATGCCTGCTGAACGGAAGAAAAAGGAAAGAATTCCGTTTTAAGACTTGAAATATTTTCTTTTGAGCTATATTTTAAGGTAAAATATATAATTTAAGAATATTTTTCAAATGAGAGGTATTTCAAATGGAAACATGCAATGTGCTGGTAACGGGTGGCGCACGGGGGATCGGTGCGGGAATCGTGGAGGCTTTGGCGAAGGAAGGGCATAACGTGGCGTTCTGCGGCCGCGCGGAGGCGGAATCCTGTGCGGCGTTCCTCGCAAAGCTCAAAACGGAGTATCCGGGAAAATTTGCCTATTACCGCTGTGACGTGTCTTCCGCCGCTGATCGTGAGAAGATGCTGGATGCGTTCGAGTCTGATTTCGGCGCGCTTGACGTGCTGGTGAACAATGCCGGAGTCGCTCCGGACGTCCGTGCGGATCTGCTGGATATGAGCGAGGAAAGTTTCGAGCGTGTGCTCAATATCAATCTCCGCGGGCCGTTCTTCCTGACGCAGGCGGCGGCGAAGCGCATCATTGCAAATAAGAACGGCAGATTTCACTGCATCATCAACACGGGTTCCGTTTCGGCGGATTATGCCAGCATCAACCGCGGCGAATACTGCCTTTCCAAAGCCGGCGTGGCGATGGCGACCAAACTCTGGGCGGTGCGCCTGGCGGATCTCGGCATCTGTGTCTATGAACTGCGCCCGGGGGTGATCCGCAGCGATATGACAAGCTGCGTTTCCGCAAAGTATGACAAGATGATCGCGGACGGGCTGACGCTTCAGAGGCGCTGGGGCGAGCCTGCCGATATCGGGCGTGCCGTGGCAATGCTTGCCGCCGGTTCTCTCGCCTATTCCACGGGGCAGGTCATCAATATCGACGGCGGCCTTACAATCGAACGGTTCTGAGGGATTCATGGAAAAACTCAAACTGAATACGCTTGTGATCGGAAGCGGAGCCGCCGGGCTTGCCGCCGCAGTGCGCCTCCATGCGCTCGGCGTGGAGAATATCGCCGTTTTTACCGAGGGGCTCCGCATGGGGACTTCGATCAACACGGGGAGCGACAAGCAGACTTACTACAAGCTCGGCATGTACGGCGCGGAGCCCGATTCTCCGTTTCTGATGGCGCAGGACCTTGTGCGTGGCGGTTCCGTTCACGGGGACATCGCGCTGGTGGAGGCGGCGCTCTCTCCGCTTGCGTTCGGGCACCTGACGACGCTCGGCGTGCCGTTCCCGCACGACCCTTTCGGGCAGTACATCGGCTACAAAACGGATCATGACCCGAAGCGGCGGGCGACGAGCTGCGGGCCTTATACCTCCCGCGATATGTGTCTGGCGCTGACCGCCGAACTCAAACGCCGCAACATTCCCGTGTTTGAGCGCCGGGTGGCGGTAAGGCTGCTGACCGATGAGGGGAAAACACGTTCCGCCGGAGCAATATTCGTCAATGCCGACACGGGCGGATTCGAGTGCGTGCAGTCTGAAAATACCGTGTTTGCCACCGGCGGCCCCGGCGGGCTCTACGAGACAAGCGTCTATCCGAAAGTCCATACGGGAGCCATCGGGCTTGCGCTGGAGGCGGGAGCGAAAGCCTGCAATCTTGCCGAGTCGCAGTTCGGGCTTGCCTCCATCAAGTTCCGCTGGAATGTTTCCGGCAGTTATATGCAGGTTCTGCCGCGCTTCATTTCCACGGACCGGGACGGGGGCGGCGAGCGTGAGTTCCTGCGGGAATATTTCAAAACAACCGCGGAGATGTATGACGCGATTTTCCTGAAAGGCTACCAGTGGCCGTTTGCCGCGGGGCATGTCCCCGGTTCCTCGCTGATTGATATTTTCACTTATATCGAAACCGTCGAGCGCGGGCGGCGTGTCTGGCTTGACTACCGTACCGATCCGGCGGATTTGGATTTCAGCGCATTGAACGGAGAGACACGCGGCTACCTGGAGCGTTCCGGCGCATTGGCGGATTCCCCGCTGAGACGTCTGGAAATCCTGAATGCGCCCGCGATCGAGCTTTACCGCAGGCATAAGATCGACCTCTCGAACGAACCTCTTGAAATTGCGGTCTGCGCCCAGCATAACAACGGCGGGCTTGCCGGAAACATCTGGTGGGAATCGGTCAACCTGAAACATCTTTTCCCGGTGGGCGAGGTAAACGGCTCCCACGGCGTGACGCGTCCCGGAGGAACCGCTTTGAATGCGGGACAGGTCGGTGCGTTCCGTGCCTCGGAGTTCATC
>DXVA01000192.1:5508-8286 GCA_019408975.1 Lentisphaeria bacterium
GAGTTCATCGCCGCGAAATACCGCGAAGATACGTTTTCCGAAGCGGAGTTTGAAGCGGTTGCGGGAAAAGCGCTTGCCGTCCTGAATGCGTTGCGTTCCGTTCCCGCGAAACTCGACTGGCGGGAGGAACGCGCCGCACTTCAGCATAGAATGAGCAAATGCGGGGCATTTGTAAGGTCGTCCGAAAAAGTGGTGGAGGCACTGGACGGCGTCTACCGGCAGTTCGCATCGTTGAACGCAGACGGACTGGGAGAAACGGACGCGCAGTCCCTTGCCGAAAATCTGCGGAACCGCCAGCTCTGCACCGCCCAGATTTTTTATCTGGAAAGCATTCTGATGCAGATTGATTACATCGGTTCGCGCGGCGGTTCGATCGTGCTTTCGGAAAAAGGAGTTCCCATACACCCGGCGCTGGATGGGAAGTGGCGCATGGCGGAGGAAAAGACATCGTTCCGCAGACAGATCATGATGTGCGGTTACGGTGCGAACGGATATCCCGAAATTTCGTGGTGCGAATGCCGCCCCGTGCCGGAAACGGACGGATGGTTTGAAACAATCTGGAGCGACTGCCGCGCCGGAAAAATTTACGGGGAAGGCGCATGAAACATCAGGAACTGATTTGCGATTTCGGGATTTTGCGCGAACTCCGGAAGCGGGAGAATATGAGCATCGCGGAACTCTCCGCGCAGAGCGGTGTTTCCGCAAGCGTGATTTCAAAGCTGGAACGCAACCAGAATACGGCGGAGATGGATACGCTTTACCGGATTGCGCGGGTTTTCGGGTTGACGCTTTCGGATTTGATTTCGCTTGCGGAAAACAAAACTTCGCACTGTGTCAGGGCGGAACGCTACAAGTCCGGCGATTTCGACTTCGACCGTGTCAATTACGGCAATATGCGCTGTATGCATGCGTCTGCGAAGAAGGGCGCGAAACTCTCCTCGCCGGAGCTTCACCGCGACGATTATGAACTTTGCTGGGTGCTGAAAGGGCGCCTGCATTTCTCGCTTCCGAACGAATCCTATGAATTGACGCGCGGCATGTCGATTCAGTTCGACGCGCTTCTGCCGCATACTTATGAAACTCTCGAAGACACGGAAATCATCATTGTGCATCTGCGGAAAGGAAAAAGGTTCTGAACATGGCGAAAACTTACCGTAAAGTGGCTGAATTCAAGACCGTTGAAGATTTTTCAGCCTATCTGAAAAGTGAAAACATCAATATCGGACTTGTACCGGAAGTGCCGGCGGACGGTTCCGCCGCTCTTGCGCGGAAAGCCATATACAAGGGACGCACGATAGGCAACCGCTGGGCGATCCTCCCGATGGAGGGATGGGACTGCATGGCGGACGGGACACCGAGCGAGTTTACCCGCCGCCGCTGGCTCAACTTTGCAACCAGCGGTGCGAAACTTCTTTACGGCACCGAAGCCGCGGCGGTCATGCACTCCGGACGGAGCAATCCGCGCCAGCTTCTCGTTGCCGACCACACTGCCGATGCTCTGGCTTCGATTTGCGCGGAGATGAGGCAGGTGCACAAAGACCGGTTCGGGCGGAACGACGATCTGGCGATCGGTTTGCAGCTGACCCATTCCGGGCGCTATTCTCATCCGAACAAGCCGGATGTGCTTGAATCGAAAACGGCATATTCGCATCCGCTTCTGGATAAAAAATTCGGCAACGGCGCTTCAAATGTCGTGACGGACGAGGAGGTCGGGGAGATTGTCCGGCATTTCGTCAAAGCGGCGGTTATCGCACAGAAAGCCGGATTCGATTTCGTCGATATCAAACACGCGCACGGTTATCTCGGACACGAATTCCTGACGGCGTATGACCGCCCCGGCCCCTATGGCGGCTCTTTCGAGAACCGCACCCGTTTTTTCCGCGAGATTGCCGAAGGCATTCAGAAGGCGGCGCCGGGACTGGAACTTTCCGCGCGCATCAGCATCTTCGACATCCTTCCGTTTGTGAAGGGGGAGGACGGCGTCGGAAAGCCGATGGAATGGACGGGCGGGCGCTATCCTTACGCTTTCGGCGGCGACGGCTCCGGCATGGGGATGGACCCTGAACTTGCGGAGACCGTTCAATTTGTGAAGCTGATGGAGGAATACGGTGTCGGGCTCATCTGCGCGACGATCGGAAGCCCCTATTACAACGTGCATATGCAGAGGCCCGCATATTATCCGGTTTCCGACGGCTACCTGATGCCGGAGCATCCGCTCTACAATGTGTCGCGCCATCTGGAGGCGGTACGTGAACTCAAGAAACGGTGCCCGGAAATGCTGATCGTTGGTTCCGGCTACACCTGCCTTCAGGAGTATCTTCCGAATGCCGCCGAGTATGCCGTGGCGCACGGCGAGGCGGATTTCGCCGGCATCGGGCGCATGGTGCTCTCTTATCCGGAGATGTGCGCGGATTCGCTGAACGGAAAGACTCTGAACCGCTGTAAGATCTGCCGGACTTTCGGGGACTGCACGAATGCTCCGAGAAACGGAATGATCTCCGGCTGTTACCCGCTCGACAGTTTTTACAAACGGCTTCCCGAGGCGGCGCGTCTCCGTGAGATCAAAAAGGCGGCAAAGGGATGAAAAGTTTTTTCCGGAGCTTGTTAAATGGAAAAACAGGATTACTTTTATACAGCAATATAATTTGTTTCGGAGGCATTTGTGATATACTTTTTTGCGGACAATCATTACGGGGTTCATCCGGGCAAGGTCATCTATGAGCACCTGCCTGCTGAACTGAAAGAGAGGCTGCAGCAGGAAGCGGAGGCAAAAAAATA
>DXVA01000193.1:0-556 GCA_019408975.1 Lentisphaeria bacterium
CTGCTACTGATCGTGAATCTTTCGGAAGTCGAAGCAGCTCTGGGGAACCATTCCGACGCACTTTTACTGGCTGAAAGAGCGCTCCGGCTGGAACCGCAGTCCGCCGCTGCAAAAGAATGTCTTGCCCGCCGCAGGGCGGAGGCGGAGAAACGCGGAAAGTAAATGCCCGCTTTCCCGTCCCGCCGAAGTCGTTCATTTCCCCGTTGCCTGCGGAGTGGCAGTTCATTTTGGAACGCCCCGGAAAGCGCATGCCGGCGCTTCTCCTGTTTCCCGCTTCGTTTTTCAACTTTTACAATGCCGCCGACTTGCTAAAAATGAATCTTGGTGTAAGTTATCAGGTGGTTTATATTCATTTGCAAATGCGGAGTACTATTTTGAGCAGAATAAAAAATGATACGGCGGATTCTTCCATGGAAGTGCGCGGCATGGTCAAAGTGACGAGTCTCGGATGTGCGAAGAATTTTGTTGATACGGAAGTTGCGTCCGCCTCTTTTCTTTGCGAGGGATTCGGTCTGACATCCTCGGATACGGATGCGGATATTCAATTCATCAATAC
>DXVA01000193.1:566-5146 GCA_019408975.1 Lentisphaeria bacterium
GAACGAGGCGGCGAAAACCATTCGCGGGGTCCGGCGCTGGAAAGAAGCTTCACCTGAAACGAGACGCGTGATCGTTGCCGGGTGTTTCGTTGAGTGGGCAAATGCCGCCGAGCTCGAAAAGTTTCCCTATGTGGATGCCTGGATGCGCATCGACTCGGTGGCGGACGCCGGAAAGATTGCCGTGAAACTCCTTGACGGCGTAAAAAAGATTCCACAGGAAAAATCGCGTCCCTCTTATCTCTACACCCACGAGACGCCCCGCGTTCAACTGACGCCCTCCCATTATGCATATATCAAGATGGCGGACGGCTGTGACAACTGCTGCACCTACTGCCGGATTCCATCGATTCGCGGGAATCTGCGGAGCCGCGATTTGAAAGATGTGGTCGAAGAAGCGCGCCTGCTGGTGAAAAACGGAGTCAGGGAACTGATCCTGATCGCACAGGACAGCGGCGCATTCGGGCGTGACCGAAACGGAAAGCCGTGTCTTGCGGAGCTTCTGAATGAACTGGACAGGATCAAGGGCGACTTCTATCTGCGGCTGATGTATCTGCACCCGGCAAGCGTGAACGACGAACTGCTCCACGCGATGGAAAAATCGAAACATCTGGTCCGCTGTATCGAAATGCCGCTTCAGCATATTGCGGAAAATGTGCTGAAAGCCATGCACCGCAAGGTCTTTGAGGAAAGAACGCGCGAAGTGGTGAAGCAGATGCGCGGAATCGGTTATTCGATCCGCACGACGTTCATGACCGGTTTTCCCGGCGAGACTGCGGAGGATTTTGAAACGCTCCGCAGATTTGTGGAAGAAACGGAGTTCGAGCGGCTCGGCGTGTTTGCCTACTCGCGTGAATCCGGGACACCCGCGGCGGAACTGCCGGGGCAGGTAGCCCCGAATCTGGCGAAACGCCGCCGCAATCAGCTTCTGAAGCTCCAAAGCGGGATCAGCCTGAAACATAACAGGGCGCTGATCGGCAGGGAGATCGACGTGATCGTGGACGAGGTGCTTTCCCGCACGAAAGCGGTCGGCCGGACTTTGCTCGACGCGCCGGATATCGACAATCTGGCAGTGGTGACTTCCAGACTCCCTCTTGCCGTCGGAGATGTCGTGAGAGTAAAAGTGACGGATACCGCGGAATATGAATTAAGCGCAAAAGCCGTTTGCGAAAAGATGAGAGGAAAACGCAAATGAACTGGATGAAGAACCTGCCGAACCAGCTGACCGTCAGCCGGATTATCCTGATCTCTGTTTTTGTCCTGCTGGCAAACATCGACGCCAGCAAGATCAATTTCGTTTATATTTCTCCGGCAGTCTCGCATACCTGCCATATGATTGCATACATCATTGCCATTATTGCGGGAATTACGGACTGGTTCGACGGATATCTTGCGCGCAAATACAAGTGTGAAAGCGATTTCGGGCGTTTGATGGACCCGCTTGCGGACAAGATTTTCATTGTGGCGACTTTTGTGATGTTTTCCGACTACCGGATCATTCCCGCGTGGATCGTGGTGATCGTCATTGCGCGCGAGTTCATGGTGACGGGGCTGCGCCTGCTGGCGATCAGCGACGGAATCGTGATTTCCGCCGACAAATCCGGCAAGATCAAAACCGCGCTTCAGATGTTCGCGCTTCTGATCGCCGGGGCAGGGTGGGTCAACCTGTTCGATATTACCCGGCCGGTGATCTGGAATCTCTGGTATGCCCTGATTCTCATCGTGATGTTCGTTACGCTTTATTCTGGCGTGTCCTATTTTGTCAAAAACTATAAACTGTTCAAGAACAAGTTCTGATTCATGGGCATCGACGGCGAGACTCTGAAAACGGTAAATGAAGAAGGCGGCAAAGCGCCTGCGTTCCTGATCGGAATACAGGACGCGGACTGTTCCCATGCGTCCGCCATGGAATATCTGGACGAATTGCGCGAGCTGGTGAACACTCTTGAAATTCCCGTTGCCGGAGAAAGAATCGTTTCCGTGAAACAGGTCAATCCCAAATTTTATGTCGGTTCCGGCAAAATTCAGGAGTTGAAAGCTGAAGCGCAGTCGCACGGTGCGTCCATTCTGATTTTCGATTGCGAACTCGGGCCGTCCCAGCAGCGCAATATCGAAAAAGAGTGCTCCATGAAAGTGTTCGACCGTCAGGAGGTCATCCTGGATATTTTTGCGGAACGTGCGCGGACCCGGGAAGCGGTGCTTCAGGTGGAGCTGGCGCGCAACCGCTACTACCTGCCGCGCCTGACCGGCGCCTGGTCGCATCTCTCGCGCCAGCGTGGCGGGGCGCTCGGAACACGAGGCGAGGGCGAGAAACAGATCGAATACGACCGCCGCATGGTCAAGCGCCGCATTTCCGCTTTGGAGGAGGAACTGAAACTTGTGCGCAAACAGCGTTCGACTCAACGCAAGGGACGCTTGCGGAATCCGATCTGCAACTGTGCGATCATCGGCTATACAAATGCCGGCAAGTCTTCGCTTCTGAATGCACTGACCGGTGCGGATGTGCTGGCGGAAAACAAACTTTTTGCAACGCTCGACCCGACGACGCGGCGTCTGGTTCTGCCCGACAAACAGGAACTCCTGCTGACGGATACCGTCGGTTTCGTCCGAAAACTGCCGCATACGCTGGTCGAGGCATTCAAATCGACGCTTGAGGAGGCGGTGATTGCGGATTTTCTCCTGCTGGTGCTGGACATTTCCAGCCCGCACGTGGAATCTCACTGGGAAACGACGCTTTCGGTTCTCGCGGAGCTGGACGCGGCGGACAAGCGGATGCTGGTCGTGTTCAACAAGTGCGATCTGCAAAAAGATCCGGTGGTTCTTGCAAGAATCCGCTCGATTGCGCCGGACGGAATATTTATTTCATGTTTTACGAAAGAAGGCTTCGTGGCGCTTCAAAATGCACTTTCTTCGCATTCTCGTGGACAAAGTTGTATTTTGGAGCTTGAAATTCCGCCTTCGCGGTCCGATATTATCGCCTTGCTGCATTCCAAAGGACATCTCTATGAATCTTCGTGGTCCGAATCCGGACAGTTTGAAGCCGTAGCGAATGTGCCGGCGGAATATCAGGAGGTTTTTTCGGAGTTTGCAAAGCAGGAACCGGAATGATTTTTGAGAATGATAACCAATCGGCGGCGGAGACCCCTGCCGAAACAAAGGAATGGGATAGATGAAGAAGATTACATTTTGGAATGGAAGCGTCTTTACGCTGGTTCTTGCCGCGGCTTTGATGGCGGCTCCCGATATTTCAGCACAGGGGACGGGCGCAGCGGCTTCCCGGCGTGAAATTTCCCGCGATCTCTGGAATCTCTGGCGCAAGGGTTTTGAACTGTTTGAAAAAGGCGAGATGAAGATGATCTCCGGCAAGTATGAGGAGTCCATTCCGTTTTACCAGCAGTCTCTTGACGCGTTCAATCAGGTCAAAAAGCAGAACCCGAACTGGAACAAGAGCGTGATCGATTACCGTATCAGCCTTTCCACTCGCCGCATCGCCTCCGCCCGGCGCAAGGCGAAAGAAGCCGCGGAGTCTGCGAAACGTGTGGCGGAACGGAAAAAATATGAAGCGGAAGCCAAAGCCGTACGGGAAAAAGATGAAAAATACAAGGCTGTCAGCAGCGAAAATGAAAAACTGAAAAAACAGCTTGAGGCGCTTCAGGGAGAATTGAAAAATGTCCGTTACAATGCAGAACGGGGCAATGCCGCCATCCGGCAGATCAAGGAGCTGCTTACAGAGCGCGATGTTCTCGAAAAGAAACTGGCGGTCCTGAATCTTCAATATACGGAGCTTCTGGAAAAGCATAAGAAAGCGTCCATTTCCCCTGAAACGGAAAAACTCCTGACCACAGAACAGGCGAAAAGCGCCGCATTCATGAAGCTCATCAAGGAACAGAATGAAGAACTGGCGAATATCAAGAAGCAGTATAACGAGCTGACTGCGGAAAAGGAAAAACGCGACAAGATGCTCGAAGACGTTTCCAAAACTCTTTCCAATGAAAAGACTTTTGCCGAGGTGGAGCGCAAAAAGCTTCAGGACGATCTCGCTTCAGCAAAGAAAAAGCTCGCGGAAACCGAGAACAAACTCAAAGCTTCCTCTGCCGCGCTCGCGGAAAAGACACGTGCCGCGGAAGAGGCTACCGAACTGGCAAGCAGGTTGAAAGCCGGTCAGACCCTCGCGGCTTCCGCCCGCCGGATTGAAGCGGAAGCCGCCGCCGTCAAGAAGGACAATGAGACTCTCCGGAAAGCCGTTGCCGCGGCGGTCGCCGAAAAAGCGGAATTGACCGGGAAACTGGCGAAAGAAATGGAGGAGAGCGCGAAACTGAAGAAGGATCTCGTGCTGAACATAGAACAGCGCAATTCATTTGCAAAAGTGAATGACTCCATGTCGAAGCAGCTTGCCGAACTGGAGAAGAACTTCGAAAAGCTGACGAAGGACAATGCGGCGATGAAGAAAGAGCTTGCAAAGGCAACTGCCGATCGTGATCTCTTTGCAAAAAAGGTCAATGAAAAATTCAACGACATGGCGGATAAGCGTATCGCCGAACTGAAAACGCAGATCGCCTCTCTCAATACGGCGCTTGCCTCGC
>DXVA01000193.1:5156-7864 GCA_019408975.1 Lentisphaeria bacterium
CGGAAACAGGTGGAGGAGTCTGCAACGCTCGTCGCAGCAAAAACGGAGCTTGAGGCGAGGGTGAAGAAACTGAACGTGGCTCTTGCCGGGCAGTCCGATGCAGCCGGACAACTGGTAAAGAAGAATGAGGAAGTCAAAACACTTCAGGAGAAGCTTGCCGCACATGAATCCGCCGCAAGGAAGCTGGCGAAAGAAATGGACGCATTGAAACTTTCTCTTGCAGCGTCGAAAAAGGCTTCGACGGACTCGAAAGAGGTCGATACGGCGCGTCTGGAATCTGCGATTGCGGCTTTGACTGCGAAGCTGACGGCGACGGAAAAGACTCTCAAAGAGGTTTCCGCCTCCAGAAACGGACTTGAAAACCAGGTGAAATCCATGAAGGCTCAGATTGCAGAATCGGAAGATTCCGTCAAGGAAAATACTGTTTTGAAACGGAGAGTGACGGAACTCAGCGGAAAACTCGCCGCGCTGGAGCAGTCCAGAACGGCTTTGGAAGCCGTGAAGAAATCTTTGGAAACCGAAGTTGCGAATCTCAAAAGCAAGTCGGTGAAACAGACGGCGGAGCTTCCCGCCGGTTCGGATGCAGCAAAAGCCGAACTGACCAGGCTGACAGCTTCCCTGATCGAACTCCGTGAAGCGAATGCGCAGTATGAAAATGCTGTCAGGAACCTGACAGCCGCCAGGAAGAAGCTGGAAACGGAGAAAGGCGAGCTCGCGCAGAAACTTGCCGAAACGGAAAAACAGCTGGAAACGCGGGATGCTGCGCCGAATAACTCTGTTGTGGCAAAAGAGAATCTGGAATTGAAGGAAAAAGTTGTCCGCAGCGAGAAACTGTATGCGGAACTCAAGGCGGAACGCAACGAACTGGCTTCGCGGCGCATTACGCTGGACAAGGAAGTCGTGAAGCTCCGTCAGGAGAATGAAAACCTGAAAAAGAGCGAGACTCTGCTGAAGGCTGACTTGAAACGCTGGTCCGAGGGTGCCGGCGGTGTCGCCGGAGATACGATCGCCAAGAAAAATCAGGCGATCGACGAACTGATCAAAGAGCTGGAAACCGGAAAAGCGGTTCAGAAGAAAATGGAACTGGAGATGACCGACCTCCGCAACGAGGCGTCCCGTCAGAAAATTCGTGCGGACAAGGCTGTGGAAACGGCGAAGAAAGCGGTGAATGACTCCAGAAGATTCCGCCGCGAGCTGGCGAATCTGCGTGCGGATATCGAAGACGGCATGATTCCCTCGAAGTCCTCCGGCAAGCCCGGAACCAGCGTGACGGTAACGGGAACGAAGAAGGAAACGGAATCGAAAGAGCTTTCTTCCATTACGGAGGAAAAGCCGACCTATAACGTCAGGGAATACAGCCAGGCGATGGATCAGGCGCGCGCAGCGGAAGCGAAGAAGGACTGGGGAACCGCTCTCTGGCAGTACTGGCGTGCGGCGGACATCGCCGGAAAAAAGGCCGAGCCTTATCTGGCTCTGGTTCGTGTCCATCTTCAGCGCAATGAGAAAGAATCTGCGGAGAAGGCATACCGCAAGGCTCTCCAATATGGAGCCGAGCGGGACACTTCTCTGGAGGAACAGTTCAAATAACCAAATAAGAAAGACAGGATGAAACAAGATGTCCATGTTCGGCAATCTCGGTGAAATGGCGGGACTCATGAAGAAATTCGGTGAGATCCAGAAAAATATGAAAAGAATGAAGGAAGAACTTGCGGCAATTGAAGTCGCGGGAAAAAATGCGGCGGGGCAGGTGGAAGTCGTGGTTTCCGGCGATTTCAATGTGAAGAAAGTTTACATTTCCCCGGCTCTTGCCGAAATGAAGGATGCCGCGATTCTGGAGTCCGCCGTGTTCGAAGCCATGAACAACGCTCTTGTTCAGGCGAAGACGGAGAGCGCGAAGAAGCTTTCCGAGGCAACCGGCGGAATCAATATCCCCGGGATTACCGGATAAGATGATATGACCGGCAAGTATCCACAGGCGCTTGAAGACCTTATGGAGCTTCTGCGCGGTCTGCCGGGAGTCGGCAGGCGCAGTGCGGAGCGGATGGCGCTGTCGCTTTTTGCATGGGACGACGGGAAGCTTGAGGCTTTATCAGAGAATCTGCGCACATTGAAACAGCGTGTCCGCAAATGCCCGCAGTGCGGCAATCTCGCAGGAGACGACACGGAGGAGGGGCTTTGCATGATCTGCATCTCTCCGGTTCGCGATAGATCGGTTGTCTGCGTAGTCGAGGAAGCCACGCAGATTCGCAGTATTGAGGCAAGCGGCGTTTTCAAAGGGTTGTATCATGTTCTCGGGGGGCGTATCGCTCCTCTGGAAGGGAAAGGAATCGAGTCGATTGATGTGGACGGGCTGGAAAAACGGATTGCGGGAGGCTGTATCCGTGAAATCATTCTGGCTTTGAGTCCCGATGTGGAAGGGCAGGCGACCGCGATTTATCTGGCGAACCGCCTGAAGTCTCCGGACTTGAAAATCAGCCGTCTGGCGCAGGGACTCCCCGCCGGGTCGGATTTGAGTTACGCCGATCCCGCCACGATTGCCGCGGCTGTAAGCGGGCGGACACGGTTCGATTGATTAAATTCGGGTTCAGGGAAATATTTCTGGAGAAGATTCGGGAGATTGACGATGGAAAGTGACAATATCAGGATAGCACTGCTTCAGGACAGGGACCGCGGTTCGGTTGCTGCCGCTGCGGACAGGACGGAAAAGC
>DXVA01000193.1:7874-8244 GCA_019408975.1 Lentisphaeria bacterium
CGGAAAAGCTGATTGCGGAAGCCGCCGCGAACGGCGCGAAAATCATCTGCACACAGGAACTTTTCCTGACGGAATATTTCTGCTGGAAACAGGACCCGGCGTTTTTCGATCTGGCGCACCGGATCCCGTCCGCTCTGACGGACCGCTTCTGCGGGATTGCGAAGCGCCACGATGTGGTTCTGATCCTTTCCCTGTTCGAGCATCGCGCTCCGGGGCTGCATCACAATACAGCCGTCGTGATTGATGCGGATGGCACGCTTCTCGGCAAATACCGGAAGATGCACATCCCGCAGGACCCCGGATTCGAGGAAAAATTCTACTTTACGCCCGGTGATGCCGGATTTCAGGCGTTCGACACGAAATACGGACG
>DXVA01000194.1 GCA_019408975.1 Lentisphaeria bacterium
TCCTGCGGCAGAAAAGGCTGTCCGGCGCACTTCGACGGCTTCGTGTCATGGGAGCCGATAGATGAAAACTGCCGCATGGTTGAAATTGACTGAAAGGAAGTTGGGTCAAATGAAATTCATCTGTCCGAAATGTAACAAGGAAACAGAAATCGAAGTTGTTATGATCGACTGCTCTGCCACTGAAACCATCAAATTCAAAGCAGATGGTGAACCTGAATACGGAACACCGGAAATTCATGAAAGTTTGAATTCACATTATCAGTGTAAAAACTGTGGCTGGAAGCTTCCGGTTGAACCGAACCGGGTCGATGATGACGCATTAGTTCGCAGCTCCTCTATTTCATTTGAATCACCGGTGAAATCACCGGAAGGTAAATTCTCATCACCGGGAATGAAATTCTCGATAAAGTCGGCATCGTTGTTTTTCTCATCTTCAAAATCATCCAATCTTGAATCTAGGACAGGTGTGGCGATCAAGACAAAAATTGAAGAATCCACGGTAGAAGCGCCACTCGACGGAGTTGTATTGAGTGTCGATCGGCGGGAGGGGGTTTTTATGTCGCAGCATGATCTGCACGTTACCAAGCCTTCCGCACCGATTGTTTTCGGAGGACGGAAGATGCAGATCCGCGTCCTGATTGACGAACGTGATGTCGGAAAAATCAGGAATGGAATCCGGGGCGTTGCCTACTGCAGGGACGGTTCCCTGGAATTCCTGTCATTGACATTCTCGCCTATCATTCCCCTTGTCACTTCCAGAAAACAGTTTACAGGCATTGCGACGGAACGGGTCGATGTTCGGGATTTGCATGTCGTATTTTCTTTTGATTCGCTACCGTGGAATTGTTACTCCGGGGAACAGCTGGGCGTTTTCCTCAAACTCGATCCGGCGAAAGAATGATACGGAAACACAGCCATCCCATAGGATATCGGAAGTGCCCTGCAATGTTGTAGGACAGCAGGTAATCCAGCCTGTATGAGAGCTGTTCTGGAACAAACATTCAAGTACTCTTTGATGTTGATTCGCCAAACGCTTACTCTGCCATTCAATGCAAGAGTATATCACATCTACTGCGGCTATTATCGGTACCGCAGTTTCACTCCTATAGATTGTGGCAATCAGCATATATTAATAACTCCCTGAAAATTTCATATTATCTTTTATAAAATACATCCGGCAACCATTGATTATTTTCATCCGCAATCCCGAAAAGAACTTCCGCCTGCTTCATTGCTTCATCCGCTGGAGCCAGCCCGATTAATAGTTTGTGACTGCCGTGACACATATGCAACTCCGTCAACTGATTGAGCGGCGCCCGATGAAAAGCCGGTATCATTGTTCCGCTTTCTCTGCCGAAACAGAATGTACCGTCAACCCAAACCCGCATGTTGGCGGGAGTATTCACAAGAATCCGGATGAAACAGTCGGAATCAAGTTCAAACTCCGTTTCCAGCATCAACAGTGATTCCGACTGCAAGGTTGTAAAATCTACTGTAAAAAGATTGCCAGGGACCATGATTCGCTCTGAATCCGGTATCATTGAGGGGGTAAATTTACGGAAATCTGATGTAAACCATGGCCGAAAAACGGAGCGGCGGAACGGAATCCGGAATTCTGCGAAATCAGGTTCCTTCACGTTCACGTCTTCAATCCTGAGTTTTTCGCGCAGAGAAATTGCCAGATCCGTGAATTCATCAAGCGTGGAAGGTGCGTTGATTCCTGAAATACCGTCATTGATTACAAGATTACGTCCGATCGGAGCCAGCCACCGTTCCGGAATCGAATCTGGATCAATAATTCCAAGAATCGCTCCGACAGTCGCCCCGGTACAATCAGCATCTTGGCCGAAGTTGACCGCATGACAGATGGATTGTTCGAAATTTCCGTTTCCAAGCAACAGAGCGGCTGTCACGAATGCAAGATTCATCTTGACATCCGTAAAGTTCGGACTGCCGTAATGTGTCATGATCAGGTGTCTTATCTCTTGAAAATCCTTATTTTCCCCACACCATGAAACGGTATCGGAAACCGCTTGGTACAGACGCGATTCCTCTGGAATTTGAGATAGCCCTTCCGCAATCAGTTTTCTCAAATCGGATTCAATGAAAGCGCAGCTTTCGAGAGCTGCAAGAAACTGTTCCGCATAAATACCATTGCCGTAATGATCCAGCGAGGCGTCCATACCCGCCAGACGAGCAGCGCGTTCAGGTAAACCGGGAGAAAGAACCGCCCAGAGTTCAGCACGGATTGCACCACCGAGCCCGTCCGTAAACCAATTGCCATAACGGCCTGTATACGGTGCCGGAATGCCGAGTTTCAGGTTACGGATCACAATACCATATTCATCGCAGGGAAAGTCAATATTGTTGAGCCATGCATCGGAAAAATTGGCAAGCGAGACAATGCCGTTCCAGTCTGTTGCAAGCCGGCATGCCCAGACAACCTGAAGATCAAGGTCATCATTCGGCATCATTTTTGTCGGAACAGGATCGTAAAAGGAAAGTGTGAGTGGCCCCCGGCTTCCCTCCCATGGTTGTCCCAGTGTTCCTCCGACCGCTTTTCCAAGCCACGCTCCCAATACCTTCTTTCTGTCATCTGCAAATTTCATATCTCTATTGCTTTCATTGTTCATTGCTTTATATCAATACCGTGCAGAATTTGTCTACGCGGAATAATTATCGTCTGACCGACGCCGAAACGCCGGGGGATTTCGCCGTCCTCCTTCGGATTGTCTCCCACGACACAAATTTCAGCCGGATCGGCGGGAATCTGGTCGATGGCTCGTTTCCAAACCATCGGATCACATTTGCAACCACGCAACTTGTCCGTACTGAATATTCGGCGAAAAACGGTTGATCCAAATTCATCGGCAAGTCCGCAAACCCTTAACTTCATACAGCATCCCGAGTAAGGGTTGTTGCTGACGACAAAAAGATTTCTGCCGGCCCTCGACAATTTTTTCACCATTTCAACAGTATCCGGCCAGACTTCCAGATTATTCCGGTGCCATTCCCACATGCGTTCATAAGCATTTTTTGCCGGTAGATTGAATTCGGATATGAAATCCGTGTAGTCCCAGAACGGGATTTCTTTCGTGACCCTCAGAATGCCAGCCTCAGCTTCGTGTTTTCCCATGCCGTGTTCCATCATCAGATCGCGCAGTATGGGGAATAAAAAGTTATTGTAGAGAAAATTTTCCCGTCGAACTCTTTCATTATAACGCGTCAAAGTGCCGTCAATGTCAAAAATATAATATTTACATTGCATCATTGCTCTTTCCATATTTTTCATACTTTTAATATTGGTAGCTTTTAGCTCCCCACATGTATTTGATTTCTTCGGAAGATATTCCGAAGCCGCCGGCGGGTAGACACGCGACACAGACAGTTCCATCTGGATTACTTACACCAATGACCGTTCCCGGCGGGTTGATATTACGGGGATTCTGTGTCTGCACATGTCCGTCGAGAAATGCAACCGGGGTAGTACCCGAGTGTACATCTCCAAGCGGTCTATTAGCCCCATCAATTGAGGCAGGAAGTGACAAGAGCCCTTCTGAGCGGTCTCCGACGACAATTCGCATGGCGGGGCGTTTTACCCGGGGAGAACTGATAGAGTCAGCCAAAACGATGTCTCCTTCGCGATATCCGAAATGGGCATTCCAGCCGTAAGTATCACCTATGCCACCGATCTGATTCCACCAGTCGGCATATTCTCCCATGATGCCGGAAAGAGTTTTCCTGCTGGAAGGACAGCGGAGCTTTACTTGGATGTAGTTTACCGCCTTATCTGAAATCTTGTATTGAGGTACATATCCCTGTGAAAGAAATATTTCATCCCATCGTTTTCCGCTAATTCTGTAAGGTGCTGTATATCCCCTGAAATCATTAATGTAATTTGCATTATAAAGACTCAGATTTTTCAAATTTGATGTGCACTTGATCCGTTTTGATACATTTCGTGCTGCATTCAAAGCAGGAAACAGGAGCGCGGCTAAAATGGTGATAATCGCTATCGCAATCAGGAGCTCCAACAGAGTAAAACATGTTGAATGAGAATGTATTACACCGGATATCGCGGTTGATTTTTCTCTCATTGTATCATTTTCCTCTTTCAATGTTTTGAGTTTTTTGCAAGACTTTCACAAGTTCGCCAGAACTGGATTGCATAACGGTAGCTTTCGCTTTTTTCGAGTTCGGGCCAGCCGTTCGTTTCAAAATTCAATGTCCGCCTGTAACCGGATTCTCGGAGAGCAAGAAGAAAATTCTTCCATGAAATTGTGCCGAATCCCGGTGACAGATGTTCGTCCAGGTTGCTTGTAACGTCAAGCAGGCCTTCATGGCATGAAAATATCCTGGGGAGTCCATGATTGTCATGAATATGAGTTGTGAAGAGCTTGTCTCCCATGATCGGTATCCACTGTGCCGGATCGTTTCCGCAACACCACGCATGTCCGGTATCAAGACAGAATCCAACTGCATCAGAGTTCGCCCCCCGGACGATTCTCGGGAGTGATTCCATATCGCACCAGGGAGTAAAACGGTCGAGATTTTCGATGGCGATCAGCACTCCGCGCTCTCGGGCGTATTCCCCGGCCGCATGCAGGTTGGAACAGCATGTTTCCATAACGGCTTCGGCGGATGTTTTCCGGATCGCCTCATTCAGATCGCGTTCACAGATTTTTCCCGCATCCTTACTACCCAGGAACTTCATCGCATGAAACACCACAACCTCCGCATTCAGATTTGCAGTGTAATCCACACACTTTTTCATTCGCAGAATTACTTCGTCCTGCGATTCTCCGGGCATGGCATACATACTGACAAGTGAATGGTGCTGAGCACCTTTCATATCGTATTCCCGCAGAAGATCACCAAGTTTGCATGTTTCCGTTTCCATATCGAAATCGGCAGGTTCCTCGCAATGATAGCCGGTAAACATCACTTCGTCAATTCCGCAGGATTTCAGGTTTTCCAGTTGCGCACAGACCTGCTCAAGAGGAAGACGGCAAATCATTTTCCCGTTCCACGAAACGCTCCAGACCGGATACGAGAGAGTATAATGTTCTATTTCCTTTTCCATGAGATTTATTCCCTGTCTTTGTTTTATTTTTCAAGACTCAATACCGCGTATCCTTCGTGGAAATGTGGATTCCCAGCCGAAAATGCCGGATAGACACTGACTTCCCTGCTTGGCAAATGAACAGAATAATTGTGTCTTACCAAATGAATCAGCCAGGGTTCCGCCTTTCCCCATTTCGCACCATGGCGGATAAGCTCATCTGACGAAACTTTCAACAGCATTGTCCAACCTTGATCCCGGTCGCCATAAAAGTTCAAAGTCCCGTTACAGATGGTTTGTACCTCCACTCCGTGCCTGTAAACGTTGTTGCTCGACAGTCCGAGCCGTCCGCGCCCCGGAAAAAAATAACAGGTTTTTTTCGCATTTACACTGCCGTAGATTTCCCAGTAATGCGACTGTTTTTCCGGTTTAATGAAAAGTTCCACGGCATCAGCCTGTGTGAAGATATGTGTCTGATCACGCTTCGCCTCGTCGACCAGATCGCTGTCTTTCATTTTTACGCCGACAAAAAGAAATTTTTCATTCCAAAGCAACTTTACTGTTCCGGATTCCAATACACGCCCTCTCATGCCGCTGGTACATTCGATCTCGTCATACCACTTGCCTGCTGTATATGGCTGGAAGTGATATTCCGGCGTATGTTTCCAGACATCCCCCTGAAGCCGTGCATCCGGCTCCTGTGCAGTATATTTTGCAATCATTATGGGGGGTGTATGCAAACAGGCACCAAACAGAAGAAGTCCCGCGGTCCAGAACAGTAGCAAAAATATTTTTCTCATTTGCCCTCCCTTATTGTCTGATTATTTCGATTCCATTGGCAAGACAGACGGAGGTATTCTGGCCTTTTTTTGTCGGCTCGTGTCGCCAAGAGAGAGTCAGTTCGCCGTCCGTCACCAGGATTCCATTCGCTTCAAGCTTCAAAGCCTTGTTGAAATCGCCATTTGCGAGGGAATAAAGATCAATTTTATCCAAAATCGTCTTGCCGTTAGCAAGAATTGAGAATCGGTAGGTTCCCGGTTCAAAATTCGGTTTGAATCCCGCTTTCAGATAAAAAATGGCTTTATAGGTTCCGTTCGGCACTTTGAATTTGTAACGTTCCAGAAAATAGGCTTCTGTTTTATAGAGTTCGGAGAACTCCGTTTTCGCCAACCCCGAAATATCCCGGGAACTGGAGTCATAGCGTGTTCCTTGATAACCGTATTTCCCGTCGTAGTTTTGATCGGGAAAGAAAAACTGTCCGTTTGGGGCGGTATAAAAAGTATTGGAACCACAGTTCACGGCATAGTGCCCTTTGTCGATCATACGCTGTTGAAGGATGAGATTTGCCGTGTTTTTCTGTTTTTCAAGCAACTGATTCATGCGTTTTGCAAATGCTGCACGATAAAGTTCCGCGAAACGTTTTTCCCGGAACACCTTTTCCAGATACACGATATCATTATTTTCAAGTGAAACATCAATGCCCTCTTTCGCTAAAAGAGATGCGGCTTCTTTGAGCGAGGCGATGCGCTTTCGATAGAAATCCACATTTTTTCCGCCTGTTGACACAAGCATCAGCCCTCCGATGTCAACCTTTTTCTTCGGGAAGAGAAAGGAACGGAGCTGGAACGGT
The DNA here is from genome assembly GCA_019408975.1 of Lentisphaeria bacterium. GTDB lineage: Bacteria > Verrucomicrobiota > Lentisphaeria > Victivallales > UBA1829 > UBA11452. Next base: position 6,693 of record DXVA01000194.1, read on the forward strand.
TTCAGAGCAATTGTGTTGCCCCCGAGCATCCTGCCGTCGGAAAGATCCTCGTAGGGAATATCCTGCTGAAAATCAAGCTTCACCGTCACGTCATCATGGAACATATTGACAACATAAAAATATGTTCCATTTTCCGTATGGAGAAATCGCGCCGTAACCGGATCATCAATGCCACCGACTTTACGAAATGTTTTCGCAGGCAACGCACCGTAAGCCCGGGCAAATTCACGCGTCTCCTCCTCTCGCCCGATGGAGGGCAGCGGCTGGCCGCCGGCGACGTACTCCAGCGCGTCGAAAGCACCGACGACAAACGCCGCCTCCCGGAGGTAGAACCTGCCGTGGGGTTTGATGTCGGCGTTTTCGAAGTAACAATTGTATTTTTTATCAAGCGGGTGCACATAGGTTTCGAAGTAGTGGTTGTAGGAGATGACCACCGCCGCCGAACCATTCGTAAAGTAGTCGGGAATGGTCTTGTCTGCATAATCATACAGCTCCTCGTTCTTCGTGCTTTCCTCCTTGCCCCAGTGGAATCCGTGACGGTACGCGGTGGGATGGCGGACCACCGAGATGGAAACGTTCGGGATTTTCCGGATAGCTTCCAGATCAATGCCGCTCTTCTCGTAGTTTTCCGGATCCTGATGGATGCCGAGGTAGAGTTTGAGTTCCGGATTGCCGCGGTCGAGGACACTCCGGATCATCTTCACCAGATTGGTGACCTGTTCCGATCGCCATTTCAGCCATTCCGTGCGCCTTTCGCCAGTCAGATAGGAATAGCGGTCACGGAGCTTCTCCGGAACCTGAATGCCGGTCTCCCTGCTGAATTTATTGACGGTATAGTCGTCATATCCCCATTCCAGAGATTCCCAGGTGCCGAAATTGCAAAGCCAGTATTCAATCCCCGCCAGTCCCGAATGTCCATAGCGCTTTATCGGCTCTTCGAAATAGGAAGCAAAAAGCTCAAGCACTTTGGGATGACAGATATTGGCTCGATGATTGCCCATCAGGTATTTCGTGATACTGTCCCCGTAACGATCCAGCGTTTCCATTCCCTCCCGGCGATAGTTCGATTCGATTTTTTCAATCTGCTTGATATCCGGCAGATTGGCATAGTTCATCACGGCAATGAAACGTTTACCGTGTTGCGCAAAGGTATCGAGAACATATGGCAAACCCCGCCATGGAAACATGGTGGCTCCGGTCTGCCCTTCCAACGGGAAGTAACTGATGTCGTACCGCCATACCGGGGAATGAAGTGTATTCATGCCAGTGTAATCAAGATATTTCAACAGCTCCTCGGTGAAAAGACAGATGGAGGACGGATATCTTTTCCGGAACTCCCCGAAGACGGGCGAACGGGTCTGGGTGACGTCCACATTCAGATTGTTGGTAAAGGTCTGGTCCTCGTCATAAACTCCGAAATTGCGTCCGGGCAGCCCGGGGGGACGCCGGACTGTCAGCGCGGGAAGCCCGCCCGCTATCTCGTAAATCCGGATCTCCGCGACGGCCGCCGGCATGTCCGGAGCCATGGTTCTGGCTTCGAAAAGGTATTT
>DXVA01000195.1 GCA_019408975.1 Lentisphaeria bacterium
TTGTCGAAGGGCGTGTGCTGGATGATGATGCGACGATTCTTCTACACTTTGAAAATGGTGCAAAGGGAGTCATTGAGCTCAGCGAAGTCGCCTGCGGAGAGGAAAACCGGTTTGATTTGCGTATTTATGGTTCCAAAGGATGCCTGGAATGGTCCCAGCAGAATCCGGAAGATCTTGTTTGGAAAACCAATGATGCCGCCATGAAAGTCCTGCGCCGCAGTTGGGCGGAGATGGACGATTCACTCAAAGTTTTCTGCCGTCTGCCGGCAGGGCATCCCGAGGGCTTCATAGAAGCGTTTGCCAACATCTACCAGGATTTTGCCAACGCTCTTGCGGCATATATCGACGGAAGGAAATACGAAAGCAGTTTTCCTACAGTAGAGGACGGTGTTCGCGGTATGAATTTTATTGAAACTGCGGTTCGCAGTTCCAAGGACCATACAAAATGGTGGAAGCTTGACTGCTTTTGACCCCGGGATATTCCCGGTCAGAATTAAAAAACGGCATATTCACCAAATTCAAGTGCCTCACCAGTAACTCATGGTTCTTCAGACTTTTCAGCGCCTTATGCTTCCCGTTACTTCTACGTGGCACATTGCATACCACATTATAAGACAATATCCAGCCGGGAGTATCTGATAACTCCCGGCTGTTTGCTGAAAACAGAAAGCTCCGCGAATCAATCTTACAGGAAATCATATTTCCCGGGACAATAGATTTTCAACGGGAACCGCCTTCAAATGACACATTACGCCTGATCTGCGGCTTTCTGGATCTCAAGCGTCTGTCTTGTGCTCTTCAGGACAACAGAAGTCGTCAGATCCGTCGGCTTTCCGCTGATATCGCAGAGGAAACTTTCCAGATAATCCATCGGCGCATGAGACGGCGGGGCAATCAGAGAAACATCCTTTCTGCTCTTCAGATAGGCTTTCACGTGTTTCTCGGAACAGTTGAATTCAATCATGCCTTCCGTTCCCCAGATATCGAAACGCCAGTAGGTCGGCATGGCAAATCCGATCGAATCAGGCGCGGAATAGGATACATCGCCAAGCACGCCGCAGCCGTTGTTCAGCGTCAGCATGAACTGAGCGGCATCGTTGAAACAATCACACTGCGAATCGAACGCCTGCCATGTGCGCGCGGCAACAGTCTTCTGAATCTCCAGACCGGTCAGCCACGGAATAATGTCGATCGCATGACTTGCGATATCGTTGATCGTCCCGCCATGTTTTCCCGGCTCGAAATACCACGCCGGACGGCTCCCGCGCAACAGCGGATGCTGTCCGCCGAACTGAATCTGCGTAATCTTGCCGAGAGTTCCGTTCAGGATCAGTTCACGGGCGGCGGCGAAGTTCGGAACCCCGCGCAGTTCATACATGCACCCGACTTTCAGTCCCGTCTGTTTCGCAAGAGCTTCAATCTCGTCCAGTTCCTCAAGCGAGGTGCACAGCGGCTTGTCCGCAATCACATGCTTCCCTGCTTTCAGGGCGCGAACCGCAAGGCTTCCGCGTTTTGCATAATAATCGCCCACCGCCACGATATCACAGCCGGAACGGCGGAGCATCTCATCAAAACTGCGATCCGTCAGTTTGATGTCCGGGCGTGTCGGCAACAGAGATGCCGCCTCGTCCTCTTCACAGACTCCGGTCAGCTCCAAAGCCGGACTCTGCAATACTTTATCATAAAGCGAGAAAATATGTCCATGGCGAAGGCCGGCAAATGCGATTTTCAATTTCATTTCTCTTTTCCTTTCCTGCTGTCTGCAATCAATTTTTCAAGTTCAACATCAAATTCTCCCGCATTCAGAGGCAGGGAGACGGGAGTGCCTTTCAGCTGTGACAGGAGCATCGCGTTTCCGAGTTCCAGACTGTTGATTCCCTCCGTCGCCGGAGCATAAAGCGGTGTGCCGTGCTGAATCGCATCCGCAAAATTCTCAATGATGTCGCGATGCATCGTCGGGTTCGCACCGTTCACGGGGATGTCAATATTCCAGCGGTCCGGCAGACTCATGGTGCTTTTCGTCGTCCGGCAGAACTCGGACATGGGAATCTCGTTGCGCATAAAAGAAAGCCTGCCGTTCTCAAGCACGAGCTTACCGCGTTCCGCGGCAATTTCAAGACGGTTCGTCCCCGGAGCCTCCCCCGTGGAAGTCACAAACATGCCGGTCCTGCCGTCCGGATACTCCAGAATCGCGCTGACCTCATCCTCCACCTCAATATCATGATATTTCCCGAAAAAAACCTTCGCGGTCACTTTCTCCGGCATCCCGAAGAACCACTGCATGAGGTCAAGCTGATGCGGACACTGATTCAGGAGCACTCCGCCGCCTTCGCCTGCCCAAGTCGCCCGCCATGTGCCGGAATCATAATATGCCTGCGAACGGAACCAGTCGGTAATGATCCAGTTGATGCGGCGGATTGCGCCGAGCTCGCCGGAGTCGATCAGCTGTTTGATCTTGATGTTCGTCGGGATGCGGCGCAGGCAGAACATGGCGCTGAGTTTGAGTTCAGGATGCGCCTTGGAAGCCGCAACAAGACGTTCCGCCTCGGATTTCTGGACCGCAATCGGTTTTTCCACAAGAACGTGGATTCCATGCTCCATCGCCCTCAAAGCAAGCGGGACATGGAAATAATGAGGCGTGGAAATAATGACGCCGTCCACTTTTCCCGATGCAAAAAGCGCCTCACTGTCGGTGAACAGCTCCGCGCCGCTCTCCCTGTGGCGCTCCAAAGCCTTCGGGTCAATGTCGCAAAGAGCCGTCAGTTCACAGTTTTTCAGTTGTTTGACACTGTTGACGTGAGCGCTTCCCATCACGCCGACACCAATGATTCCGATTCTGACCACAGACATTCTGAAAGTTCCTTTTTGCTGGTTGCCTTTTCCGGTTTCGCCGCTATATTATACAGCAAATAAAAAGTTAAAACAATAACCGCACAGCTCTTTTTTTTAACAGATATGCTCAAAAACATCCCGAAAATATATTGCAACAGAATCTGCATGTCCAGGGCTTGGCAGAAGGAATCGCTGCCGAGCCCGCATTTTTTCCTTCATTTGCCTGCCTAAGGGCGATAAGAGAGATAGGAAGGCTTCCAAAGGCCACCATCGCCAGCGGAATTAGTCACTTTAACTACCAGCAAGTTATTCATTCCAAAGCGAATGTATTTTGTAATATCGAACTCCAAAGGTTTTTTCCAGCTGTCGGGATCCTTTTGAGCATCATAACGAAACCTTCCTGCCAGTTGCCCATTGACCCAGATACTGCAATTTTCATCGACAGCCCCAAGGCGCAATATCACTTTTCCGGAACTTTTTTCGGCAATATGGACTTCGGTCCGGTACCACATATGAATATAGTTCTTGAAATTCTGTTCTTCCAGAGTTTTCCATGTAGAAGCCTTCCGCCATGGTTCATCCCTGCATGAGCCTGAAAAGAAATGAAGCTTTTCTCCACGATCCAACGGGTCCGCCATCACATGCCAGATCTCAGGCAACGCCTGATGATCACCTTTTCCCAGAGAAACTACCTCCCATACATTCTTTTCAATACGCTCAAGCAAAGTATTATTTATCGCAAAGGGGGGAAGTTCCTCACGCTTGCGGAGCAATGCATCCCATGCGGAACGTTTCATAATCGCATCAGATTTCAAATCAGCGAACAGCTCCGCACATTTCACTGTTGCAACAGCATGGTGCAGACCTTGAATCAGGAATTCAACTTTTGCCCTCGCCGCATCATCGCCATGCACCTTTTCCATCGCATGTTCAAGATAAGGCAGGGCATTTCTCAAAGCGGCTTCCGGAAAAATTCGATGGGCATACGAGGCATAGTGGAATCCATGAAAATACCATCCTCGCTTTGATTTTTCGTAAATATCGTTAATCTGTGCGGTACGCTCCCGCAAATAACGGCGGAAATACTCGAAATATGCTTTCACATCCGAAGCACCGGCACCAAAGGCAGAATAAAATTCTTCCGCCAAACGTTCCGGATCTGCATATGGTTCAGCACACAGCCGCCCCATGACATAATAGTCCAGCCCCCGGGTGGCCCACATGCCTCCGGGTCCGTCAATCATAATTCCCACACACCCTAAATCATAAAGGAACTTAAGTTCATCTGCATACTGGTCATACCAGACTTCCGGCATGCAGTAACCACTCAAAAAATAATTGGGGCGGAGATAAATGGTAGCACCGGCTTTTTTCCAAGCCAGATATTCTTCCCTCAGCCACTTGTCATGGGAAGGACGGCGTGGAAAAGGCAGATCAGGAACCAGCCCGACATAATGACCGACATTCAAGCGTATCCTCCGCGGCGCATAAAAATAACTTTGATAAGCATAAAAGGAGACTCGCGCATCCGCGGAATATCCGGCAGCCTTTTCCCACACGCTCCGGTAAAATCGAGCATAACGTTCCCCTACATTAGGATAAGGAGCGTAGCGTCCTGTGGGCCCCCGCATATCAGGGCCGTCCCATGCCCTGCATTTCCGGCACATACACCGGTTCTGAGTATCATTTTCTTTCAAGTTTATATACAGCAGACTCCCTTTCTTACTCTGCAACTCCTGCCAGACATTCACGATCTGTGTTTGAAATGCTTCATTGCTGATGCACATCCCAGTATGCGCGGAAGGCTTTCGCTTCCCGTTTTTCTGCATGGCAAACCATTCCGGATGTTCCCTGCCATACAGCTCAGCCCATTTTTCAAAAGCATGTCCACCGGTTCCGGCATGAACCGGAATCCGGCATGAACTGGTATGCATTACTCTTCGCCCCCAGCGAAATGATTCAGGATCTTTTGTAAAGGCACTGGCACGGACAAACTGGTAAGGAGCCTTAAAAGTCCCGTCAAACCGTTCATTAATCTGTAAAACAGAGTTTTCAGGAACATATTCTCCCGTTTTCCCCGGCCACAACCAGCGAATACCGAGCGCATGATGCAGATAATGGCAGACTCCGAACAGCGTTCCGGCGGCAGTCCATTCCTGATTTTCTGAACGTTCGCCATCTCCGCCCCCGATATGAAGATAATTCTCATGAAATTTTATACACCAGGAATCCAGGTCCCTTTTCTCTGGAAGCATATCCGCGGCACGCCCCAGTTTATAACCGCCGACAGCGTTCTTGACTGCATAAGCAGCTTTGACGATCGGGATTCGGCACCCTGTCGCTTTGAACAGATAATACTGCAACTCAGCGGCGGCAGTCTTTTCCACGGAATTTGCATGATCTGGAATAATGATCGCCGCTCTCGTAACTCCATGCTCCGCCACTGTGTACGCAGCAGAGAGAGAATGCGAAGAAAACAGGAAAAAACAAAGCAAAAGCAGATATCGATACATGTGCACTACCTCTTTCCGATCATAGTTCAAGCGTTTTCGGATTGCCAAAACGACCGGGCCCCCATGGATCCCAAGGCAGAGGAATACGGCTTGGTGAACCGCTGGAGACCGTCAGAACAGCCAGGCGCGGCCACCAGTGAACGTAGTCGAATGCTCCAACATGCCCATCCGTATATGCAACATTCATATAGCCGCTATGAACAAAACACTGTTTCCTGCGGGTAATATTGATATTGACGGAATAGGGATCCACCATGCGGTAATTCTCCGGTCCCCAGTCGGCAAACAATACAGTCGACGACGGACGCGCCACTTCATGAATTTTTGGCAAGCCGGGCCAGGAAGCAACAGCATCGGAAGCAAACATCCAGTTAATCCCGTAACTGCTGTGCCAGTCGGCAGTATTTCGGCATGGCGTCCCGGGGCATTGCAGGACTTTCATCTGCTGATCAGCAGCTTTCGCACCTAAATATGGGAAAAGCCTGATTGTCCACCGCTGCTTATCGCGGCTTAATTCATCCGGCGTATAATACTCGAAATCATCAGCATACATTATGGAGGCTGTCATCAGCTGTTTCTGATTTGCTTGGCAGGAAACAGCTCTGGCTTTGGCACGTGCTCTTTCCAAAGCCGGCAGCAGCAAGGCTGCGAGAACGGCAATGATCGATATCACGATTAAAAGCTCTATTATTGTAAATTTTTGCATCATTCGCTGAGTGCTTCTGGTCATCCCCATTCCCGTCATATTCACCAATCCTTTCTCATATCCGCCATTCCCGTCGCAGATATTACAAATTCTTTTGTTTTTCATGTTTCTGTTCCATTGCCTTTTCCATTTCTTTCTATATATTATACAGCAGATCAAAAGTTAAAACAATAACCATTTGGATCATTTTTTTAGCCGATATGCTCAAAAGACTGCTCAAGCAAGCCAGAACGCTGGAAGCCCCTCCGGCTTTGTTCGTAAACCGCCCGAACGGATACGATTTCGACCTGCCGGACAACATTCTGCTCTTTACACGGGGCGGACTCTCCCCCGTGCGCGGTCAGGGAGCAATTCACCACAGGCATCTGCTGAACGTGAATCTCGGCGCGCCATGCCAGCTGCTTCTGGACGGACACCGTTTTCTGCTCGAAACAGGCAGCGCATTCCTGATTTACCCCTATGAAAACCACTTGTTCATGCATACGGATGAAAATATCTTCCGCCTGATGATCACATTCGAGGTGAAACGAAGCGGCATCCTCCCGGAACGCCACTCCTCCGCCATGCTGAATCCGGAATCCATCCAGATGCTCATGAACCTCCTGAAAATGTACCGGAATCAGGCGCGGAGATGGGACCTGACTCTGCTCCTGACGCTCCTCCTGAGCAGGTTGCAGCAGGATACGGAAAAAGATTCCGCGTCGCCGGTATTTCCGGAAAGCTCCTCTTTTGCGCCGCACGTCGTCAAATACATCATGAATCATCTGGATCAGGAACTGGGGCTGGATATTCTCGCGAAACAGTTCCACATTTCAAGAAGCCATCTGCGCCGCCGTTTTCAGGAGGAAACCGGAATCAGCCTCGGAGAATATATCCGCCGGAGCCGGATCACCAAAGCGATGTACCACCTCAATCAGAAAGAGAAAAACATCAGTGAAATCGCGGAACTCTGCGGTTACTCCTCCATTCAGGCATTCAGCCGTGCATTCCGGGAAAAGATCAGCATGACGCCCCTCGCTTATCGCGCAAAACAGATCGCGCTCAAGCGCAACCATGTATTGAAGCCGTGACAAGGCGCGGGCGGCGGACTCAGGAGAAGACCCGGTATTTCATGCGGCGGATTTTTTCCTGGAGCCGCCTGACATCGACCTTCCGTGTCGAACCGTTCTGAATCGCACTTTCCGAAGCGCATCCGGCCGCTTCGCCGATCGCCATGCAGGTGCCGTTGATCCGGGACGAGGAATGCGCAATGTGATCCACGGAAATCGGGCGTCCCGCGATATAAAGGTTGTCGATGTTCCGAGGCGTGACGCAGCGGTAGGGAATACCGTAAGGCTTCTCAATGTAGCGGGCAATCCGGGTATGAACCCCGTCCGGCGTATGCACGTCAATTCCCCAGATACCGCAGGCGATCTCATCCTCGAAACGGCGCGAATTCATGACATCGTCTTCCGTAAGCACGTAGTCCCCGAGAATCCGGCGCGTCTCGCGGCAGCCGACCTGCGGCGCATAATGGCTGATCCACGCATGTTCATAACCGGGAATCTCCTTGCGGAAAAACTCGTTCAGAAGATATTCCGCCTGCCTGACGCCTTCCTTGCGGATGCGGGCAAGATCCTCTGATTTCGTGCAGTCGCAGTTCAGAATGTGGGTCATATTGACGGCAATCTCATTGGTTCCCTCCCCGTGCGGGACAAACTGAAACACGCTGTGGTCGATCGGCACCGGGCGCGGCCTGCTCTGCCAGATTCTGCGGACTTCCATGTAATCCGGCATCCGCGCAAGGTCAATCCCGCCGATCACGAAAACCAGCGTGGAAGACTGCACCTTGCCGTCCGGCTTGCGCCCTTTCTCATAAGGACACCCCGACATTACGGCAAGATCACCATCGCCGGTTGCGTCCACGAACAGCTTCGCTTTCATCATGGAAATCCCGCTTTTGCCGGCGACTGCGGCATGGGAAATTTTTCCGTCCGCAACGACGGAACCGATCAGCTGCATATACAGATGCAGGTCTATTTTGTAAAAATCAACCAGCTCCAGCAGAAAAGCGGTCAATGCCGGGGGAGTCATGTTGATGTTGCTCCCCCCGCCCTGCTCAAATGCCTTGCCGCGCCGGAGCAGTTCATCCGCAAACTGCCTCGCGA
>DXVA01000196.1 GCA_019408975.1 Lentisphaeria bacterium
GCCGATGCGAAATATCCGGAGATCCGCTACGCTTTCCAGCGTCTCGTATCCTCGCACAACAAGGAGCTTCCGGCGCAATACAGCAGAGCGAACGGCTGGGTCAAATGCGATCCCGCCAACGCTGATTATTTCAGTGCGACCGCCTATTTCTTCGGGCGCAAACTCCATCAGGACCTGAAAGTGCCGATCGGGCTCATCAACGCTTCCTGGGGCGGAACGAGAATCGAGCCATGGATTTCCGATGAAGGCTACAAGGCTTCCGGAATCGAGAGCGATCTGAAAACCATTCAGGAGTTCAGGATGGACACCGCCGCCAAGAAGGCTTACGAAACGAAGGAAGCCAGGCGTTTCGCCGATGAAATGGCGGCATGGCACCCGCTTTTCGCCAAAGCTGGGGAAAACGCAAGAGCCGAAGCGCGGAACTGGTCCGCCGTCGGCTTTGACGACAGTGCCTGGGCTCCTGCAAAGATCCGGAATTCCTCCAGATATACGGTTCGCTGGAACCGCATGAAATTCAAACTCACGCCCGCAATGCAGGGCAAAACCGTTCAGCTCAACATGAACAAACTCGGCGAAGCCGCCGATGTTTATCTCAACGGCAAACACATCGCCGGATGGAATGCAAACGATCCCGAAAGCAAAAAGGTCATCCGTCTTGCGCTGAAGCCGGAGCAGTTCAATCAGGAAGGAGACAATGTCCTTGCGATCCGTTCGGAACATTTTTACAGCAGGCAGAGCCGCATACATATGGGCAATACGATCAACGGAGGCAGTCTCACCTGCGGGCGCGCCAAAATCCGGCTCAACCGCAACTGGAAGCAGATGGACGAATTCAGCTGCACGCACAAGGAGACCGCGAACAAGCCCGTTCCGCGTTTCATTACCGTTCCATACAAGAGCCAGCAGTTCCAGTCGAATCTTTACAACGGCATGACCGCCGCCTGGACGAAACTGCCCGTACGCGGCGTGATCTGGTATCAGGGTTGTTCCAACGCCGGGCAGGCGCACTACTATCCGCTCCACAAGGCGCTGATTGCCGACTGGCGCACAAGATGGAACAATCCGCAGATGCCGTTCCTGATCGTTCAGCTTGCCGGGTATGAGCCGGGACGCGCCAAAAATTGGCAGACTGCCGATGCAACCAGCGTTTCCGGTTATGCGCTGACACGCGACATTCAACAGCAGATGCTGAAGATCCCGAACGTCGGACTTGCCTGCACGATCGATATCGGCGAAGCCGCCAACATTCATCCGGCAAACAAACAGGATGTGGGCAAACGTCTTGCACTGGAGGCGGAACGCATCGCTTACGGGAAAAATATTGTCAGCCGCGGACCGCTTTTTGTTTCCGCCGTGCCGGAAAACGGCGCCATGCGCGTAAAATTCCAATATGCGGACAACGGACTCAAGACTTCCGACAACAAAGCGCCCGGTGCGTTCGCCATTGCCGGAGCCGACCGGAAATTTGTCTGGGCTGATGCCAGAATCGACGGCAAAGACGTCGTTGTCAGTTCGCCGAAGGTCAAAGAGCCGAAATATGTCCGTTACGCTTATGCCGGCTATCGCGGCGACTGCAATTTACAGAATGCGGAAGGGCTTCCCGCCTACCCGTTCCGTTCTGACGCTTATAATTACGCGAATGTGAAATAACCGGAGCGGAGTTTCCTGTTTGTGCGCCGGAGGATTTTGTGGGATTCCTGCCGGCAAGAAGATGTTTTCCGCCGTGCCGCTTCTGCGGTGCGGCGGCCCATTCGAAAAATTGGGTTTGACAGTGTTATGTTCTGCATGGCAAAAAGGTGATCATGCAGGACTTTCATCTCACTGCACTCCAACAGTGCAAGCTGGTTTCCGCAGGCGAAATCTTCCGATACCCCCGTATGTTCTGCATCGGGGCAGTTCGTTCAGGCGGAGATTTTCTCTCCGCCTTTTTAGACATTGAGCCCGGTTATCCGTCCGGTTCCCTGCGGAACGTTTCCCTGTCCGTCGGATTACTTCAGCATTTTCGCCAGATACTGGCCGGTGAAGGATTTCGCGTTTCTTGCGACTTCCTCCGGTGTGCCTTCCGCAATCACGCGTCCTCCTGCATCGCCGCCCTCGGGACCCATGTCGATAATGTGGTCGGCAACCTTGATTACATCAAGATTGTGCTCGATTACCAGAACGGTGTTGCCCTTGTCGCGCAGACGGGTCAGAACTTCCAGAAGCTGCTTGATGTCCGCCATGTGGAGCCCCGTTGTAGGTTCATCGAGGATATAGAAAGTATGCCCGCGCGGGACGCGCGCCAGCTCGGTTGCGAGTTTGACGCGCTGCGCCTCGCCGCCGGACAGCGTCGTGGCGGGCTGTCCGAGGGTGATGTAGCCAAGTCCGACATCCTGCAAAGTTTTGAGTTTGCGGTAGACGGACGGCACCGCGCTGAAAAAGTCTACCGCCTCATCCACGGTCATGTCGAGGACTTCGGCAATATTCTTGCGTTTGTAGGCGACGGACAATGTTTCCTTGTTGAACCGTTTTCCCTGGCACGCCGAGCAGGTTACATAGACATCCGGCAGGAACTGCATCTCGATTTTCTTGATGCCGTCCCCCTGGCACTCCTCACAGCGTCCGCCTTTCACATTGAAACTGAAGCGTCCGGGGCCGAACCCGCGGATTTTGGATTCCGGCAGGGTGGAGAAGATCGTGCGGATCGTGGAGAACAGTTCGGTGTATGTCGCCGGATTTGAGCGCGGAGTGCGCCCGATCGGGCTCTGGTCGATGACGATCGCCTTGCCGATATGCTCCAAGCCTCGGATTTCCCTGTATTTGCCCGGTTCCTGTTCATCCGCAAGCTGGAAATGTTTTGCCAGGGCGGCGCGCAGGATTCCGTTGACCAGACTGCTTTTGCCGGAGCCGGAGACTCCCGTTACGCAGGTAAAGGTGCCGAGCGGGATCTTCACGTTGACGTTTTTCAGGTTGTTGTGACGGGCTCCGAGGATTTCGATGAATTCGCCGGTTCCTTTCAGGCGTTTTGCCGGAACTTCGATTTTCTCCTCGCCGGTCATGTACTGTGCCGTCAGGGAACGTTTTACTTTCATGACTTCCTGCGGAGTTCCCGCCGCGACTAGTTCGCCGCCGTGGACTCCGGCGCGGGGACCGAGGTCCAGCAGGTAATCCGCCGCAAACATGGTGTCCATGTCGTGTTCGACCACAATGACCGTGTTGCCGATGTCGCGGAGCTTGCGGAGGGTTGCGAGCAGACGGTCGTTGTCTCGCTGGTGCAGCCCGATGCTGGGCTCGTCGAGAATGTAAAGCACGCCGACGAGTCCGCAGCCGAGCTGAGTCGCCAGACGGATTCTCTGCGCCTCGCCGCCGGACAGCGTTCCGCTCTCGCGGGAGAGCGTAAGATAGGCGAGCCCGACGTCGGAAAGGAAACGGAGGCGGGAGGTGATCTCGCGGATGACCTCTTTCGCGATTGCGGTTTTTTCCTCGTTGAGTTTCAGTGTCGTAATAAATTCATAGGCTTTTTCCACGGACAACGCATTGTATTCTGCGATGGAGAGTCTGCCGACGGTGACGGCGAGGCTTTCCGGTTTGAGGCGTTTGCCGAGACAGTCCGGGCAGATGCGGTGCGTCATATATTCCTTGAGACGTTCGCGCACGGATTCGCTTTCCGAGTCGGATTGCCTGCGCTGCAGATTTGCCAGCACGCCCTCGAACGGAGTGAAGGATTTGTAAAGCTTTCCGCGAATCCGGAAACTGAAATCAATGCATTCCTCGCCGCTTCCGTAAAGGATTGTGTGACGGATGTTTTCCGGCAGGTCTTTGAACGGCGTTTCCAGCATATCGGGCATCTTGAAGTGTTCCGCCAGGCAGCGGAGCATGTGGTTGTAGTAAAGGATCAGCCTGCGGGGACCGCGCCGCCAGCCGGGAATTGCCCCTTTGCGGATCGAGAGCGTTTCGTCCGGAATCGCGAGCTTCGGGTCCATTACGAGAAGCGAGCCGATTCCGTTGCAGGTGGGACATGCCCCATAAGGGCTGTTGAAGGAAAAGTTGCGGGGTTCCAGCTTCCCGAGGCTGATATCGCAGTCGGTGCATGCGAGGTATTCGCTGATCCGTTCCTCTCTCCATTGTTTTGACGCGCCGGCGGCACTTTTGTCTTCGATCATGACGATCAGGTTGCCGCCGCCGAGACGGAGCGCCGTTTCCACGGAGTCATTCAGGCGCGACGGTTCGAGCCTGCCGCAGATGAGACGGTCGATCACGGCGTCGATGCTGTGGCGCTTTGTTTTTGCCAGCGGCTTCGGATCGCCGTCCAGAGTCACGATTTCGCCGTCGATGCGTGCGCGGACGAAACCGTCATGCCTGATTTTTTCGATCACATCGCGGTGTTCGCCTTTTTTTCCGTTGATGTAGGGAGCGAGGATCATCATCTGCGGGCCTTCCGGCAGACGCATCAGCCGTTCGCAGATCGCCTGTGCGGACTGTGCGGAGAGCACTTTGCCGCATTTCGGGCAGTGCGGGACTCCGGCATGGGCGTAAAGCAGGCGCAGATAGTCGTAAATTTCGGTTACGGTCGCTACGGTGGAACGCGGATTGGAACCCGCGGAACGCTGTTCGATGGCGATTGCGGGGGAGAGCCCTTCGATGTGTTCGACCTTGGGCTTCTGCATCCGGTCGAGGAACTGGCGCGCATAAGCGGAAAGACTTTCGACATAGCGCCGCTGTCCCTCGGCATACAGCGTATCGAAAGCCAGAGAAGATTTTCCCGAGCCGCTGAGCCCGGTGATCACGGTGAGTGTATTCCGCGGAATCCGCACGTCGATCGATTTGAGATTGTGCTCTTCCGCGCCTTTTATGATGATATCGTCTTTCATGATGTGAAAAGCCTTTTGGTTGAACCGGTTAATGTACTGCATGAATGGGTAAAGTGCAAATTGATTTTTCGTTTCCCTCCGTGCGTTGGAAAAAGAAAACGGCAAAAAGTTCAGAAAAAATACCTGACGGCGGCAGCAGAGTCCCGGCAGAAGCATTTCCGTCATGCGATTTCTAAAAGATTCTGCAATATCTTTTCTTGAGAACTTGAAGAAATGCCATAGAAAGTGTATCTTTCCCATCTGATATTGTTTCAGTTAAAAATCAGGAGAAAATGCGATTATGGCAAAATTTTTACCCTTTCATGCTCTGATGCCGCAGCCGGGAAAAGTAGCGGCTGTCGCGGCTGTTCCCTACGATGTCGTGAATACCGAAGAAGCCGCCGCGCTTGCGGAAGGCAACCCGCTGAGTTTCCTCAGAGTGTCCCGCCCCGAAATCGAACTTGCACCTGGAACCGATCTTTACTCCGACGAAGTCTATGCGAAGGCAGCCGCGAACTTCAAGCGCCTTTGCAGGGAAGCGCCGCTGGAAGAAGATCCCGAGGCGAACCTTTATGTCTATTCCCTGAAAATGGGAGAACATACGCAGGTCGGCATCGCAGGAGCCGCCTCCGCCGCTGATTATGACGCGGATATCATCAAGAAGCATGAAAAGACCCGCCGCGACAAGGAAGATGACCGGGCGCGCCACGTGATGGAGCTTCGCAACCATTCCGGACCCGTTTTCCTGACGTACCGTGATTCGGCGGAGATTGACGCGGTCGTGAACGGCATCATGAAGGAGAAGCCGTATTTCAGTTTCACCGCACCGGACGGAATCGAGCATAAACTCTGGAAGGCGGGAAAAGAGCGAAGCCTGAAACTTTCCAGAATATTTGATACGGAAGTTCCGCTTTTCTACATTGCCGACGGACATCACCGCGCCGCTTCCGCCTCCCGCGCCGCCGCAACATGCCGCGCCGCGAATCCGAAACATACCGGGAAGGAAGATTACAATTACTTCCTCGCAGTTACATTCCCTGCGTCCCAGCTTCGCATTCTGCCTTACAACCGCGTGGTCAAAGACCTGAACGGACTTACCCATGCGGAGTTAATCAACAAAGTCAGCGAGAAATTCATCATCAGCGCCACGACGAACCCGTCCCCGGAGGGAAGCGGCGAGTTCTGCATGTATTTCGACGGCAGGTGGAGTCTCCTGCGCCCGCGTTTCGACATTTCGTCCCTGGGCGTGATCGAGCAGCTTGACGTCAGCATTCTCCAGGACAATATTCTTGCCCCGATTCTCGGCATCGACGATCCGCGCACAAGCAAACGCATCGACTTCATCGGCGGAATCCGCGGCACGAAAGAGCTTGAGAAACTGGTCAATGCCGGCAAGGGCGTTGTCGCATTTTCGATGTATCCCACGACACTGACCCAGTTGATGGCGATTGCCGATGCGAATGCGATCATGCCGCCGAAATCGACATGGTTCGAACCGAAACTGCGCGACGGCTTGGTGTCCCACAACTTTTAACGGGAGTATTTTGCGATGTCGATGAAAAGTATTGCGGTGATTCCGGCGCGTTATGCCAGCACGAGATTTCCCGGCAAACTGCTGATGAATCTCGGCGGCAAGACGATTATCCAGCATGCCTGGGAGCGTACGAAACGTTCCAAGGCGGATGAAGTGCTGGTTGCCGTGGATGACCGGAGAGTCTTTGACGCCGCCAGAGCATTCGGCGCGGAGGTTGTGATGACTTCCCCGGATCATCCGTCCGGCTCCGACCGGATCTGGGAGGCTGTTCAGGGGCATGATGCGGAGGCGGTCATCAATGTGCAGGGGGATGAACCGTTTGTCAAACCGCAGGTTATCGACTCGCTGATTGACGCCATTTCAGCGGAAGACGCGCCGGATATGGCGACTGTTGCGGTGCCGTGCCCGCGCGCGGAGTATGAGAATAACCCGAATATGGTGAAAGTCGTCATGACGGCGGACAATTTCGCGCTTTATTTCAGCCGTTCCATGATTCCG
Source organism: Lentisphaeria bacterium (assembly GCA_019408975.1). Lineage (GTDB taxonomy): Bacteria > Verrucomicrobiota > Lentisphaeria > Victivallales > UBA1829 > UBA11452. The sequence goes on from DXVA01000196.1 coordinate 6,862, forward strand.
TTCCTGCGGACCGGCGGCGCCGAGATGGAGACTTACCGTCACTGGGGCATTTACGCTTACCGGCGTTCTTCGCTTGCCCGGTTTGTCTCCCTGCCGGAAGGCTGTCTGGAAAAATGCGAAAAGCTCGAACAGCTCCGCGCGCTTGAAAACGGAATGCGGATCAAAGTCATCAAGACCGTCTACCAGAGTGTCGGGATCGACACTCCCGAAGAACTCGTAAAAGCGGAACAGTTCCTTGCCGAACTGAAAAGCAGAGGGGAAGTGATATGAAAACTGCAAAAGTCGGAAATTTTGAAATCGGCGGCCCGAAATTCACTCTGATCGGCGGGCCGTGTGTTGCGGAGAGCAGGGAGATCTGTTTTGAAATTGCGTCGTTCCTGAAAGGCCTCTGCGCCTCGCGCGGAGTGTCGTATATTTTCAAGGCGTCGTTCGACAAGGCGAACCGCTCCTCCGGCAGTTCATTCCGCGGCAACGGCATGGAATACGGACTTGAGATTCTTTCGGAGATCAAATCCGGGCTGAACCTGCCTGTCCTGACCGATATCCACGAATCGGTGCAGGCGGAGGCTGTCGCGAAGGTCGTGGACGTGCTCCAGATACCGGCGTTTCTCTGCCGCCAGACGGATCTGCTGGTCGCCGCCGCGCGAACCGGGCTTCCGGTCAATGTGAAGAAAGGGCAGTTCATGGCGCCGGAGGATATGAAAGGCGCGGTCGGAAAACTGGAGGGGGCTGGCTGTGAAAACATCATGCTGACAGAGCGCGGTTCCTCGTTCGGATATCACAATCTCGTCGTGGACATGAGGTCGCTTCAGACGATGCGTTCGTTCGGTTATCCGGTGATTTTCGATGCGACGCATTCCGTTCAGCTTCCCGGCGGGCTCGGCAACGCTTCCGGCGGACAGCGTGAATTTATCGCGGCGCTTTCCCGTGCGGCGGCGGCGGTCGGCATCGACGGAATCTTCATGGAAGTGCATCCGCAGCCGGAGAAAGCGCTTTCGGACGGACCGAACAGCCTTGATTTTGCAAATGCGGAAAAAGTTCTTGACCAGGTGCTTGCGATTTATGAACTTACACGGAAAATGCAGTAAAATCAGAGCCGTCGTTCTGGATGTGGACGGCGTGTTGACCGACGGGCGGATCGGATACGGCGGCGGGACGGAAAACGAGATCAAGTTTTTCAATGTCCGCGACGGGCACGGAATTGTGCTTGCACGCCGCGCGGGG
>DXVA01000197.1 GCA_019408975.1 Lentisphaeria bacterium
CCTCGGTCAGGCGCAGCGCTCCATTGCGCAGCTCGCGCAGAGTGCGCTGATCCCACTGGTTGTAACGGTAGACCGTCACAACGGGATCGCCGCCGTTGACGGACTCGCTTTTGGCGGACAGGCGGTTGTAATAGTCGTATTGATAGGAGGCGACGCGTTTTTCCCTGCCGTCGTCCTTCGTGGCTCCGATCAGTTTGCCCCAGGAGTTGTAGCGGAAGGTCTCCACCTGCCTGCCGTTGTCGTAGGAAACCTTCACAATCCGGTCGAACTTGTCGTATTCATACGCGATGGAGCGGTCTTTCTTCTTTCCGCCCCGGAACTTGGAATCCACATGTTTCAGCAGTCCGAATTTATCATAGACATAGTCCGTGAGCTGGTTTGCCGCCGTCACCTTTCTGTCCAGCCCGAAACGGTCCCAGCCGAACTTGATCTCGTGCCGGTTCTGGTCCAGGACCTTGTCCAACTGCCCTATGACGTTGTAGGTATATTCCACGCTGGTGTCGTCGGGGAAAATCTCCTTTACGATCCGCCCGAAGGCGTCGCGCTCGAACTTTTTCACATTCCCGTCCCGGTCCCGGTAGGAAACGGGCCGGCCGGCGCCGTCGCAAGCCACCTCAAGCGAGCTCAGAAGTTCATTGCCGTCCATGCGTGCAATCCTCGTCACAAGCCCATTCCTGCCGTAGGTGATTTTCGTAACGACGCCGTAATGATCCGTTGACTCCGTCAGGCGGTTGTATTTATCATACACCCTGATGTTTTTTCTGCCGAAAGTGTCGATAATCTGCAACGGATAGCCGAATGGATTGTAGACAAAGCGCGTGGTATTCTGCCCGTTGCCGACACTCTGCGGCAATGAATCCTGCGTATAGGTGTATTTCACTGTGGAGTAGGTTTCCCCTTTGCCGTTCAGACGTATGATTTCAAGCGGCATTCCCCTGCCGTTGTATTTCATGCGGAGAACGGGCTCCGGGCGGTCCTGATCCGCCGCACGGCGCGTAACCAGAGTCAGTTCACCGGCACGATTATAAGTGAAGTTGATGTCGTTCTCCGCCATGTCGCGCACACGGATCAGGTTTCCGGAGAGCTTGTCATAGCGATAACTCGCGACAATGCGTTTTCTTCCATCCATGATCTGCCGGACCTTTCCCAGATACGCCACATCATAGCGCATAAAATAATAGATCGTAAATTCCCTGCCGGAAAATTCTTTCAGCTTGAAGACGCCGGTTTTCTCGTCGAAGTCATACTTTGCAGTCTGCCTGAGCTTGTTTGTGAGTGTCACATTTCCCGGCTTTTCTCCGTCATAACGATAAGTCAGGAACGAATCCGCAAGCAGACGCCCCGCAACCCTGCCCGTATGCTTCACACTGCTCTTGCGGTCCTGCGACTGAAGATTCTGCTGCCGTTCCGCCAGAGTTTCAGTCTGGACTTTGAATTCGTCACTGAAATTCCCCTGGCGCATCCCCGCAAGATACCCTTCCGGGGTATATGAAAATTCAATGGGAGTCAGCTCCGCCCTCACCAGGGAAAAAAGAACGGGGCGCTTTGTCTGAATCATTTTTCCAAGGACAATTTTCGGCAGGACTGTTACGTCTGTGTCCTTGTAAGTCAGCTTTGTGGTGATTCCATTGATGCGTATGGCGGCAGCACGCATTTCTTCATATTCCAGCTCAATAAACAACCGGTTATTCTGGGAGATGCTGACAAGTTTGCCCCTGGAATAGGAAAATTCAATCGAACGTCCCGACGGCGCCTCGATTTTCTGCAGTTTCGCGTCGCGGTAAATGAATCTCCATCCCAGCTTGCCGCGTTTCCCATTGAAAATCCAGCTGCCGGATTTTGCAAAATCCCTTTCGGAACACTGGGCTTCCCATTCTGAATAGGGGGAATAGAATCCCCGTCCCTTTCTTGCCTGTTCATATAACTCAATCTTGACGGCATCTTTGGAGGTCTTTTCATTCTTTGAGAAAAATCTGATCTGTTCTCCCCAGGGAGCTGTCCAGAGAACGCCGTCTCTCTGCGGAACTGCGGAGCTCTCCAGCTGTGGTGAACGCCAGGCATAACCGAAAATCCCCGTCTTTTCCGATGCGGAGTTGTAGGTCAGTTGAACAGGAAAACGAAGGTCAGGAGAGAAATTTGCCGTTCCAAGAAGCTGAGAAACGATAAAACCGTTTTCCGTCAGAGATGCTTTTCCTGCCGTCAACGGTTTTGAAAGAAAATCAACCTTCTCCACTGCGGCAAGAGTCAATATGGAAAACACTAAAAGCCAAATAGAGATAACCCGTTTCATTGCAGACTATCCTTTCTATGTTATTGATTATAACACTCTTGGTCTCTGAACTACTATTTTAATTATAAATGATTTTGGGAAAACGTCAAGAGTATTTTTTGACTTTTCTGATTTTTTTGTATGTTTTTTTGTTTTCGTCTGAATAAATGTTTTTGATACAGTTCTGCGATTAATTAAATTCATAGCTTCAAATAATCAGCCGTCTTTCTCGCCGGGAAGATTTTTCATCGGAATGTCAGCTGCCTTCAAGCGTTCCTTTAAGAACTCATGATCGGACCATTTGGATAGATACACGCCTTTGAGATTATCCGGAAAATCAACATAATCCGGCGGGCAGACAAAGTAAAGCGGAATTCCGGAATTGTCTATTGCAAGGGAGCACATTTCACCAAACAAGCAGATTCGTTCTATGGCAGCTTTACCTGAATATTTTGGCGGAATGCCGCTGTTCAAGGGGAGAATCCAGCCGCCTTGCAGGTAAGGGCGCAGATCACGCAGATTCCATGAGGAATCATAAAGCAAGGCTGTAAAAGGAGAACCTTCCTTGACAATAAATTTTCCCTTGATTCGTGGAACTTCCGGTGTTCGCAGGAATAGAAACAGAAAGAGCAGAAGACAAGTTCCTCCTGTCACGGCAGCAGATCTTTTCCAGTGGAACTTTCCCGTGGAACAACAAACTAACAGTCCGATATAAAATAGAAAAAGGCTCCAGGAGAGCAGGAAATTCAACAGAGGCAGTTCACCATAATTCCTGAAGTCAAACAGGACTCCCCAATCGAAAATTGAAGCGGCTGCCGCAGAGACGGCAAGTCCAGTCAAAGCACAGAAGGAGGCCGTTTTCCGGATTCCATGCGACAATGCGTGGAATAATGCGGCAAACCAGAAAAAGCCTGCAAAAATACCATATTCGGCAAGAAGGGTCAAATGGCTGTTGACCAGTGTCCGGCATTGAACTCCATCCGGCAGCAGAAATGCCGTTGCCAGTTTTCCTGAATTGCCACCGCCGACACCCAGTGGATTCACTGCAAACAATTGGAGGCCCGCCCGCCAGATTTTCGGCCGATTCAGGATCGCATCATCCAGCTGGAAACGCATCCAGAGTCCGCTGATCAACAGGAGTGTCAGCATGGCAGCGGTAAATGCGCAAATCCATTTCCAATTGATTTTATGCTTGAACGCGGCAAAAAGAAATACTTCCAGAATCACGACGATGATTCCCGTTCTGGAAAATGTGAAAACAAGCGCCGTCAACAGCAGCATATTCAGCAGGACTGCCGTGGTTTTCCATATTTTCCGTCTGGTTTGGAGAAACCATTCCCACAGAAATGGAAACAAGGCGCAGATCAATGCCGCGGCATGGTTCGGATTATAAAAGCCATACCCCATTCTTACCATTCCATCGTAGGTGAATTCCATCATTTGTGCCAAAGCTCCTGAAGTTCAGGCGAATAAAGCGGATTGCGGAATTCTGCTTCGATTGATTTTTCCGCAGTCACGGGAACGATCCTGCCGGTATCGTCCTCCCCATAAGAACAAATATCTTTACTGGAAAGCAGGGCATCAAACCATGCCCGTGCCAATGCAAGCACTTCCCCGGTCAGTTCATGACCGCCGGGATAATTTTTCCAAATCAGCCTTCCTCCGTGTTCCCGATAGCGATACAGAAATATCCGGCTGATTGCCAGACGCTCCGAATCCTCCACGCCGCAAGTCAACAGGGCTGGTGCAGAGGAAACTCTGATCTCCGGCGGATAAACGCCGCAGGCATGGACTCCCCATGCGGCAACCTGTTCCGGCATCCATGCGTAAAACAGTGCGGCACATTGTCCTCCGGCGGAATAACCATAAAAATACAGCTTGTGAGGTTTCAGTTTATACTGTTTCACGAGTTCTGCGACAGCCCGTTTCAATGTTTTGCCGGACCATTGTTCCGGGGACCAGTAATTCCGGTCCCGGAAGGAAGGAGAAAGCAGGATCAAATTGTGTTTGCCGGCAAGTGAATCAAAATGATAAGTTTGCAAAGTTTTGTTTCCCGGCCAGTTGCGCCCTCCGAATAAAACCATAATTCGAGCAGTCCCGTTATTCACAGGGGGCGGAGTGAAATGAAAATCAACCTGATCCACCCGAAAAACAGCGGCAGAAAGCAGAAGCGGGCAAAAAAACGGAAGAAGTGGCAGAAGAATGCGGTTCATTTCGCCGGAGTTCCCCAGGCTGAAGCGATTTCCAACGCAGGGAAACAGACACGATCTTCGCGCAGCACATTTCTGGCTTTCGGAGAATCTGCCGGATAAAACTTGCCCTCCTGATCGTCTCCGACAAAGGCAATGCTCTGCCGGATGTTCCGCATGGACGGCCCGCCCAGATCGCTCTGATAAAGTTCGTGGTAATAAGCCAGAAATGCACGGGCGAGTTTCAGGGAATCCGGCGGCACGTCGTGCGGATGGTTCGGAAAGGACTTCCAGATGATATTGATACCCTTTTTCCGGCAGTTCTCCACAAACGCACGGCTGATGATGTAGCGCGTCGTATCGGCGTCGCCGCAGGTCACAAGCCCCGGCACACTGCGCATGCGCCCTGTCGGTTCGTGAAAGACGCCGCAGGCATGGGATACCCATGCACGGGCATTCTCAGGCTTCCATGCGGGGAAAAGATTCGAACACTGGGAACCTGCGGAATAACCGTAGAACATCAGCTTGTCCGCACAGATATTGTATTTTTTCTGAATCTGCTTCAAGGCTTTCATGAGAGCGGGACCCGACCACGCCTTTGGTTCCCAGTAATTATCGTCCGTGAATCCGGGAGAGACGAGAAAAACTTCGTGTTCATCCGCCCATTTCGGCCAGCCGAGCTTGCCGGAGACTTCCGCCCTGCCCCTGGTGTTGCGTCCCCCGAAGAGCACCAGAACGCGGTAGGAGCGTCTGTTTTTCTCCTGATAGGAGGATGGAACCCGGTACCAGAAAGTGACAACTTTGTTGGACGGCGCGCGCGTCTTCACAATCACGGACTCCACGCGGGATTGATACGCACACAATTCCACGCAGAGCAGAATAGATAGGAAAACAATCAGAAAACGCATGGATAGATTCCTTTTTTCAAAAATATCAAACCGCTCTTAACTACTTTCTTTTTTTAAGTATTTTTTTAGTTGAAGAAGTTCTTCATCTGACAGCTTCAAATCACTGGCAAACTTCCCCTGAAAACCTAAAAACTTATAAAGAGGAATATGACCTATATATGAATCTACCAGATCAATATAAAAACGATTTTTCTTATTTGATGAATACCGAAGAGCGATAATCATTATTATACCATTCACGTTATCGTGAAATGCGGAACTTGATTCCGGGATTGCCCGTAAAAACAAAAAAGTAACTGCTGTTGTACCTGCACGCCCAATACCATTCCGGTCATAAGTATAAATATTGCGTCCAAGACAATACGTGAATCTTTTCTTATCCGCAAAAATGGGGTTTAATTTTCTTATAAGCAAGGCGCCAAGTGGCGATAATTTGACAGAAGCATCAATACAAATATATCTCCCCCTGTTCTTATCCGATGAAACATATCCCAAAGAAGTATAAAGAGATTCGCCAAGTATTCCACCATATGGTCCAAAAAGTTCTTGTTCGTCTTTTAAAGAAAAATCTTTTTGTTCCAATATCTTATTAACAAAATTTTCTCCTAATAAAATTGCATTTCGCTCAATTTCATCTCGCGGGAGAAAACTTTCATGATTAAGATTAGAAAAAAGGTCAGAGTCAGGAGATTTTGCCCAAAGAACAATACAACTGCAACATAATAAACCAAGTATAATTTGTAGTCCTTTCATTGATCACCTCTTACATACTGCAATCATATCCGACCTAGAATAAAATTTACTAACACCTATCATGAAACGTGAAATTTCTTCTTATATCTTTTCATGACTAGACATCCCATTATAAAAAAGAGTGCCGCAACAAAATATTTTGCACTCTTGATTAAATAGGATAGAAAGATGGTTTGCCCCTTGTGTCCGTTAAAGAACAGAAATATCTTAACATCGTTATTCGGATTAAGATTAACTCCGGAAAGTGAAATTTTGATGTGATTATAACTGGGGTACATTGCCAGTGGCGGTAAGGTAAAGGAGTAATAACCAAGCTCCTGAAAATGTGCGGTTGCGGGTTCAAGATTTTCAGATGTATAGCGATATGAATTGACAAGACCATAACAATCTCTTGATATCTCAACAGTCAGATTGCGTAAATAATCTTCATTAATGCTCTTCTTATTAATATAGAGATAAATTCTTCCCGCATATGTCTGGAACTTTAATCGTTCATATGTCATATCAATATTTTTTTGAAATTGATAACTCCCTGACTTTTGCGACACAAACAGAACTTGCTCATGACTGTATTTACCAACCCGCAACATCTGAAGATAGCAATTCAGCGTCAAAGAGAAAAAATAAAAACAGACAAGAAGCAATAGAATGACGCAAGCTAACAGCAAATGATAAAAGAAAGAAAATAAAAAATATTGATTAACTCTTTGTTCAGCATGCATGGTTACTCAACTTTTCCATTTTTGAAGTCATTATAATTTAATGTTTTCGCATTATTTAGATTATTATTAAATAATGAAGACGGGGTGAATCCTGTTGAATATTTTACACCTGCAGCTTCAAGTCCTGCTTCTACAGGATCTGTACAATTATGTGTTAACCAGTCATATGACTCATTCATGTCATTTTTTATTGCATCTTGCGCTAATTTATCGTGAAGACGATCTGTTTCCCACTTCTGAACTTTGTCATATTCTCCCTCACTTGATCTTCCATTATTCAATGCCGCAAGTGCATCTTTTGCTGTTTTATATGCAATATCTTTTTGGTTTCCGACGGTGTATCCTCCACCATCTCCACCAAAATTATATGCTTTGTAACCATCCGCTTCGTTTCCAACAATCACAGCAGAATGTCCTGTTGAGCTATCTGTGTCTATGACATGATAAATATCTCTTCCGAGCAGATCAATGGAACTCATAACCCAATTATTGACATATGCGAAATTATTCCAACCATCAGGATAACCAGCGGGATCGGCAGTCTGCCACTTGCCCTGATCGGCGCGGTAGTTGCGAAAAAGGAATGCATAGCCGAGTTCGCCAATGTAAGGCTTTCCGGTGAAGAACGAGTTTTCAGTTAAGAGTGAAGATTTAAGAGATTCTCCGAATGCAGTGAGATTGTTCGGCATGATTTTGTCGTCATCTTTGACACCTAAAGTTGTGCCGAGCATGTCGTTGAACAGGACTTTGTCATCCGCGAGAATCGGATTGCCGCCAGTCACGGCAGGCTCATTCACATAGCTGGTGCTGTTGCGCTGGATTAAGGCAAGACCATCCCACAGGAACTCCTCACTGGATTCAATACTCATACGGGCGGCAAGCTGACCATCAATATGATAGGTAAATGAACTCAATCTGCGACCGTTTTCCGTTACGGACTCGATTTTATCCAAGCCGATATAACTATAAACCTTATCCCCTTCTTTTACAAGTCGTCCGGCAGCGTCATATTCGTAATTTGTAACTTTTCCGTTGCATTCACTCGATACAAGCTGATTCGCTTTGTCGTATTTGTAAGTAGTCGTTTTCCCATGGATTGTCTTCTTCAAAATATTCCCCGCTGGGTCGTAGACATACTCCTCAATCGCATTTCCCTTATCGTCATAGACTCCGAGAAGCT